>JACNLC010000088.1 GCA_014381725.1 Fidelibacterota bacterium
ATTGACAAAATCTACTGCAGTTCCTTCAAATACTAAATCTGCTGATGTAGTCATCTGAATCATATACATACTCGTAACATCAATCGCATCAAGCCCATACCAACCGAAATCTGCATAGTATGTTGCAAATCCAGTCTGATTTTTAATTAGAGTAGCGTTTGCACCAAGTGAATACAATACATTATCCAAACTCATATCATCACCTTCAACATTTATGGAAAACCAGTTCCATTCAGTTCCAAAAGGAATCGTTTGTATTACAGAATCATCAGGTGGTTGCACAGTAATGCCGTGAGGACCCTCACCAGATGGCGTAACAGCATGGCAAACTGAGCAATCGCTCAGAGTTCCCGCATGACCTTGCAATGCGATGTTCTGTAAATTATCATTCTCTTCTCGAGATGGATAAATTGCATGCGTTGAACCATGACAAGCCGAGCAGAACAAATCACCATGTCCTTTGGAAAGTCGGAACAGTGTGCCAGGATTTTCAGTATGATCTTCGCCATGACACTCACCACAACTTGGTTCATCTACCCACGGTTCACGACCGTTTTCAATTGAAAGATAAACATCGTACATCGTTCCGTGGCAATCTTGGCAAATCATGTCAAAATCATTTGCCATCGTTCCGCGCAAACAATCTGTACTATTACCAGGATGACAGTTGTAACAAGTTTCAATTGAAAACAACTCTCCAGAATCTCTGTGCTCTTTATGCATTCGATACGAAAGTGATTTTGCCTCAGAATTTCCAGGCATTCCAAGCGCATTTTGTTCGTGGCAATCTCCGCAAAATACCGGTTGATCGGTTGGATCGAATCCATCTTCATCCTCATGTTCGTATAAAATCTCTGTGAAAGAGCCATGGCATCCATTACAATCCATTTCCGTGCTGACAGGAATTGTTACATCGGTTGTTGCAACGACTTCACCAGTAACATCATCAATCGCTTCCAGATGAATCAATTGAAAAGGATGTTCGTTCACTAAATCGTTATCTGGCCATGGAGTGATCGGAATTCCTGTGGCTTCAAAATAATCATCCACAATTTCAAATTCACCAGTCATACCGTTTCCAGTCAAACCAACATCATCTGGAAGATTAACTCCAAAAATATCATAAGCAAAATCCCAGAAATTGGTTTTCCCGACAGAATATGTATTTCCTGGAATAGAATATTCAATTCTATAGCCGCTTGTGACCAAGTCAGGAAACATACTACCATCGACGCGATGAACCAATTGCGCTACAATCGTGTTGTACGGCGGAAGTATTGAAAGCACATCGTGATCTTTATTCATACAGTGCATGCCCAAATCATTCCAACCAATTAGCACAAATTCTCCTGTAGTTTGTCCACCACCAACAGAGATCATATTTGCTTGTGTAGATGTGGCTGATAATCCATTCGCATCGGTTACAGTCATACTGACGCTAAAAGAACCACCGTAATTATAGTTGTGAGATGGATTTTGACTCGAGCTTGAACCACCATCGCCAAAATTCCAATTCCAACCTACGATTGCACCATCGCCCTGTGTGGACAAATCCGTAAAATTCACCGTAAGCGGAGCTTCACCACTCGTTGGATTTCCCGAAAAATCCGCAGTTGGTGGAACAAATTGCGACTGATTAGCAGTGATGTAATTCGTTCTTGTAAACGAATCGGAAAGACCGTTTGCATCTGTTATGGTCAGTGTTACGGAAAATGTCCCAACTGCAGAATAGTTGTGCGATGGATTTTGGTTCGAACTTGAACCACCATCGCCAAAATTCCAACTCCAACTTGTAATCGCACCGCTTCCCTGCGAAGATTGGTCGGTAAAATTCACAGTCAACGGAGCATCTCCGCTTGTCGGATTACCAGTAAAATTCGCTGTTGGTGGAGTTTGCGTTGATGGAATATAAATCCGTGAACCATTCGAATGACAACCGTTGCAAGACCCATTGGAAAACGAAGAATTCATGGCAATTGTATTTCCATTGTAACTCACCGTTGCCGTATATGGCGACACTGGCGACGAGCTCGAAGCCCAAAAATTCCCGTAGGAATTGCTTGTCAATGTCGCTGTGTTTCCGTTGCTTCCAGTAATATGAACTTGCACACCATTTACTGGTGAACTACCGTTTGCATCCGTATAAACTGTTCCACCAAACTCAAATCCATGGCAATTTGAACAGTTGTAGCCAGTGTAATGAGGCTGGCGATCGTCAGTTTGAGCAAACGAAACTGAACAAACCATACTCAAAACCAGCATGATTAACAGACTTTTTGTTATTTTATAGTAACTTTCTTTCATTTTATTCTCCTTCATTTTAGTTAAACACTTTATTTTAGCTAAACCCTCGACACAATGTTACAACTTCCCCATATAGTAGTCTAGTTAGAAACCACTAATTAAATTAGAAACCTCTAATATTCAATAAAGTGTGAATTTTCCACAAAAGTGTTCGTAAATTTTGCACAATGAAAATATTGATAATCGAAGACGAAGTTAAGCTAGCTGATTCGATAGCGGCAAACCTGAAGCAAATCGGATATTTGCCGTCGGTTTGTTACGATGGAGAATCAGGACTTGCTCTTCTGAAGAAAGAAGAATTTGGTTGCATAATTTTGGATTTGATGCTACCGGACATTTTCGGCGCGGAAGTCTGCAAGAAAATCCGAGAAAACGGTATTATTTCAACCATCATTGTGCTCACAGCACAAAATGAACTTGACTTGAAAGTGGAATGTTTGGAAACTTGTTCCGATGATTATCTTTGCAAACCGTTCGAAATGGCAGAGTTGGTCGCACGGATTCGTCGTTCGCAAAGACGACGCTCACAATCACAATCGAAACTTATTTTGAAAATTGATGATTTGGAATTGGACATCAGACAAAGGAAAATCACTCGTGCAGGAAAAAAGATTCAACTCTCAATCAAAGAGTTTGAATTGCTCGAATTTCTGATGCGAAATCCTAACAATGATATTTCCCGACAAATTCTACTCAGAGAAGTTTGGGGAGTTGATTTTGATCCCCATTCAAACATTGTGGATGTTTATGTGAATTATCTCAGAAACAAAATTGATTTACACAACACACATCCGTTGATTCACACCATTCGAGGTGTTGGATATTATTTCGGTTTAAGATAATGAGCCGCTCACAGTCGCTCCGTCAAAAATTAGCTATTCGGGTCACACTGTCGTTTGCCGTTTTGATTTGTATCATTGCGATATTTTATTATTTTTTGAATATTAAAATTCTCGAACATACAATGCAAGTTCATCTCAACATTGAAGCGGATGAAATGGTTTACACCATCGAAATTCAAGATAACACCGCAAAGATAAAAAACAAAGAAGAATGGAATGAGCCAGAACATAATCCCGGTTCTTATAATCCAATTTTCGTTGAAATTGAAATTAAAGGAAATATCACTTTACAAACGAAAAATTTGGAAGGACAATCGCTACCATGGTTCGATCATAAATTAGGATATTACACAGATTATTTTAACGAATTTGAGGTGTTGGGAATCATAAAACCAATACTTCAAGATGGAAAAACAATCGGGTTTATCAATGCCGCAATGACATATCACCATTTGAATGATTTTAAGAATTCCGTTTTTAAAACGACATTTCCAGTTTTAATTTTTGGAATTTTGCTTGCATATTTTGGTGGATTAGCACTCGCGAAAAGGTCATTGTTGCCATTTCAAAATCTTTCTAGTCAAATTAAAAATATCCGCGGTAAAAAACTCCAATCGCGAATACATACAACTGTAGAAGATGTGGAAATCGTAGAACTTGTAACAGAAATAAATAATCTTCTGCAACGAATTGAACAGTCGTTTGATATTTTACAAAGATTTGCTGCAGATGCTTCGCATGAGTTGAAAAATCCAATTGCCATCATTAAAAATGAATTGAGTAACGCAATGGCCTCTGAAAATTCGAATCATTTTACACAAACGATTGAATCAGTTTATGAAGAAATTATACGACTCGAAAATACAACAGATGCATTTACAAATCTAGCGATGATGGAATCAGAAGAAACTAAATTCCTGCGCAATGAAGTCTGGCTCAATGATGTAATTTTTCAACAACTTTCTCGATTGAAAATCTTAATTCAGCAAAAATCAATTTCTATTGATAATTCAAAAGTTGCTTCAACTTCCTGCATTGGTGATGAACGCTGGCTTTCAATGCTGATACGGAACATTTTGGACAATGCAATCCACTATTCCGAGAATAGTGGGAAAATAAAAATCTCATTACAACATTATGATAATTGGATAAATATCACAATTCGAGACTTCGGACAAGGCGTAGCCGAGGAAGAATTAAACAGATTAACTGAGCGCTTTTATCGCACCAAAAAAGAAAAACTACCATTCGGAATTGGACTCGGATTATCAATCTGCCATTGGATTGTCAAAAAACACAACGGAAAAATGGAAATTACAAATGCAAATCCTGGACTTTCCGTGTCAATTAAAATTCCAATCAGTTAGAAAATATCCTAGGTGTGGTGGTTCCATCATGGCATTCATTGCAAGCACCATTGTTGACGCTTTGAATCATTTTTTGTTCTTCTGTTTCACCCAAAACTGACGGAAACAAACCATCGCCCCAATCAACGATTTCGTTGGTGTAAAAATTCCCATTAGCATCCACTTCGAGTATAATTTCAACAATATCTGCTTGAGAATATAGTTTCACTGTAACATTTTCGTATGGCGTAATCTGATCCTCGTGATAAATCGTACCGGCGATAGAAAACTGCCCTTCTCCACTTCCATCAACAGTATGACAATCCATACAATTTTGACCAGTTTTGTGGCTTTCGTCATCACCGAATTGGCTAATTATTATCTCGTCATCATCATAATAATCATAATCATTTTCGCAACCAACACAAAACAACACCAACAAACTCAAAATCAATACGCCTATCTTATTCTTGTAAATCATGCTTCCTCCCCAATTCTGAACATCTTGTATAAAAATATTCATCAATTTCATTTTTCAATTCAACATTCTTGTCCACCCAACCATAGGCTCTCTCGAGCAATAGTTCCGCTCTAATTAAGCAATGAATGGCTTGGATTTCCATATTTTCCAATTTCTGATTTGGTTGTGCCATAATTCCTCCAAACTCTACTTATCGACGAATTAAAGTTAACATATTAGCTAAAAACATTCTAATTAAAATTCTCTAATATGTTAACATTTTATTGAACTCATAAAAAGTGATTATTCTTTGCGAGTTGTTGAGGTTTTACAAATTTTGTTCGTGTCGGACTTTTATGTTTTCTAATATGAGAATTTTGTAAAAATCCTAAACTCTTTGAGTAGATTTACAGAACTGATAAAATATATTGTGATATTTGGCAAGTTGTATAACCTTGCGAAAGTTTCAAGACACTAAGTCGGGTCAAGTTCACTTTCGCAAGGTTAGGTTTATCTTAATGGTTTAAGGATTTCCAAATATTAATTCAGCCGGATTTATCATTTTAAGCATGTAACCTCCGCCAGGAGACAACTCTTCTAATCCGCCATACCAACCAAAACCTTCATAATATGTAGCAAATCCAGTTTGGTTTTTAAATAAACTACCTAAATCTCCAATACTATAAAGTGCTTCGTTAAGAGTATTTGGTAACTGAGGTAAATAACCAATCCAGTTCCAACCAGTTGATAAAGAAATTGGAGTATTTTGAAAATCAACTGGAATACCTTCAAATACTAAATCTGCTGATGTGGTTATTTGAATCATATACATACTTGTAACATCAATAAAATCCAAGCCATACCAACCAAAACCAGCATAGTAAGTAGCAAATCCAGTTTGGCTTTTAATGAATTCAGAATATCCTACAACAGAATTTAAAACTGTATTCAAACTCATATCATCAGATTCTACATTAATTGAAAACCAATTCCAGCCAGTTGCAAAAGGAATCGTTTGTGTTACAAATTGCGACTGATTTACAGTGATGTAATTCGTTCTTGTAAACGAATCGGAAAGACCGTTTGCATCCGTTACGGTGAGTGTTACGGAAAATGTCCCAACGGCAGAATAGGTGTGCGGTGGATTTTGGTTCGAACTTGAACCACCATCACCAAAATTCCAATTCCAACTTGTAATCGCACCGCTTCCCTGCGAAGATTGGTCGGTAAAATTCACAGTCAACGGAACATCTCCGCTTGTCGGATTACCAGTAAAATTCGCTGCTGGTGGATTTTGCGTTGGCGGAATATAAATCCGTGAACCATTCGAATGACAACCGTTGCAACTACCATTGGAAAACGAAGAAATCATGGGGATTGTATTTCCATTGTAACTCACAGTGGTCGTATATGGCGACACTGGCAACGAGCTCGAAGCCCAAAAATTCCCGTAAGAATTGCTTGTCAAAGTCGCTGTGTTTCCGTTGCTTCCAGTAATTTGAACTTCCACACCAGACACAGGCGAACTACCACCTGCATCAGTATAAACTGTTCCACCAAACTCAAATCCATGGCAATTTGAACAGTTGTAGCCGGAGTAATGAGGTTCACGATCATCTGTTTGCGCAAACGAAACTGAACAAACCAGACTCAAAACCAGTATGATTTGCAGACTATTTGTTATTTTGTAGTAACTTTCTTTCATTTTTTTCTCCTTCATTTTAGTTAAACCTTCGCCATTATATTACAATCTTTACTATATAGTTGTCAAATTAGAAACCACTAATATTTTAAATAAAGTGTGATATTTGTCTAGTTGTTTAACCTTGCGAAAGTTTCCAGACACAAAGTCGGGTCAAGTTCACTTTCGCAAGGTTAGGTTTATGTTAATGGTTTAAGGATTTCCAAAAATTAACTCAGCCGGATTTATCATTTTAAGCATGTAACCTCCACCAGGAGATAACTCTTCTAATCCGCCATACCAACCATATCCTGCATAATAAGTGGCAAAACCCGTCTGATTCTTAATTAATTGTGCGTTATCTCCAATACTTCCAAGTGCACCATCTAAATCATTCGAATATTGAGGTAAGTAACCAATCCAATTCCAGCCATCAGTTAATTGAATAACTTGATTTTGAAAATCTACAGGGTCACCTGTAAATTGGAATGTAGCATTCTGGGAAAGCATGATCATATACATACTAATAACATCAATTTCGTTTAGTCCATACCAACCGTAATCTTCGTAATATGTTGCAAAGCCCGTCTGGTTTTTGATTAAAGTTGCATTATCTCCAATAGATGATAAGACCGCATCAAGACTCATATCATCTCCGACTAAGTTAACAGAAAACCAACTCCATCCTAGACTGAAAGGAATTTGCAATTGACTCACGCTGTTTTCAATTTCAGTTAAAGGAACTTTCATTCCTTGCAGAATCTCTTTTGTGTTTGCATCCTGAATGAACACAACTACTTCCATATTGTTTTGTACCCAAGATTGACTCACAGAAAATGAAAGATTAACTGTCTGTACATCAGACCCAGAAAAACTGATACTCGTACCATTTTGGTTCGGGACCATTGTTCTTTCTACAAAACTCAAATGATTCAAACCTTGCCAGTTGTAACTAATATCAGATTCAGTTACAACTAAATGTAGTTTTAGATTATTGTTTGAGTAGGTGTGAACTTTCGCAGCAGTTACTGTGACATCATAATTGAGTCCCGAATTACTGCCACTAACATCCAAAGTAAAGGATGAATTTGTAGCTTTTCGATTATTGTAATAAGGTAAGTATGTAGAATATATAGAACTTGTACCTCCACCTTCAATAAAATTAGTACCATCAAATACAGATGTTGGCAGGTATTCTACACCATAATAATTTAATCGACTATTTGCATAAGAATTTGTAAATGAGTCACCATTGTGATATTCAATCACAGCAACATCTTTACCGTTATCAACTAAATCTTCTGCACCTAATGCAGCACCAGGACAAGATGAACACCAAGTTCCAGTTGCAATTTCTAAAATCACCATCTCTCGTTCAACTTGTTCTGAAAAGCTAAACGACAAGATAACCAAACTTATTATAACTATTTTATTTAACATTTTACTATTCCTTCTTCATTGATATTATTATTATTGAACTACGAGCTACTCTCAATACCTTTTGTACTTAAAAACTATTTCATCAACAGCATCTTTTGTGTTTGAGTAAAACCATTAGCAATAAATTTAACAAGATATACTCCAGATGCAAAATTATCTGCATTCCAAACTACCGAATGATACCCTGCATCTACATTACCGTCAACGAGTGTTTCTACAAGCTGGCCATTAATATTAAAAATCTGTAGAGATGCATTGCAATTTGCCTCTTCTAATGGAATTGTATAACTAATAGTTGTGCTCGGATTAAACGGATTCGGATAGTTCTGTAATAAACTGTATTCTTCCGGAGTAGTCAATAATTTAAGCAATATCGGTTCAATATCATTTCCTACTATTCCGTTAATCTCAAATGTTATATTGTCTAATACTTCAATCTCTGTATCTGTCTCAGATTGATATACTCTAAAACTGAGTTCTTCTCCATCGTTTCCGTAAGCCATTAGATTTGCTGTGTAGGAATCTGTTAGTGGGAAGTATGTTGATTCTGTAACTCCTCTAACTTCATCATCAACAAATACTGCTAATTGAGTACTTTTATCAAGCTCTACTGTAATTGCCATATTGTACTCAAATTGATGTGGATTAACACTCCAATGAAGTTCTTTAGTTTCTTCAGTATCTTCAATTTTAGCTATATAAGATGGTATTGTATAAACTAGTTCTGTTCCCAAAGCCATTTGTAGCATGTATCCATCAGCAGGTGTCATATAGTCAAGCCCATTTCCACTATACCACCCAAATTCTTCGTAGTAATTTGCAAATGAACTTTGATTTTTAATGAATACTCCATACGATTGAATACTTTCTAACGCTTCATTTATTCCATTTTGAATTTGTGGCAAATATGAGATCCAATTCCATTCTATTGTTAGCGGAATTGGAGTATTTAGATAATCAACAGGATAACCATCAAAACTGATATTACAGTCGGCTACAGTTTTAATCATAAACATACTTTCAACATCAATCTCATCTAAACCGTTACCGCTGTACCATCCAAATCCATCATAATACATCGAGAAACTATTTTGATTTTTTATCATCTCACCACTTGCACCAATATTTTCCAAAACATAATTTAAACTCATTTCATTATTTTCTAAATTGATTGAAAACCAATTCCAACCCTCTTCTAATGCAATTGATAAATTAGTTGGTGTTTCTTCGTTAACTGTAAAATTAACAGGAATTGTTATATTTTGATTATTCCAGTCATTTGATGTAACATTTATGACACCATTATAGACACCTTCGAGAATTTCTGAAGCATCACAAGTTACACTTATTGTTTCGTTTCCGCCTGGTGTTATCGCACCACTTATTGGCTCAACTGTCATCCACATTTCTTCTGCACTTAATGTTGTAATTGTCAATGTAATATTTGTTGCTTGATGTCCACCATCTCCGTAACTATCTTCAATCCAAATTTGCCAAGAACCATTCATTTGCTCATCATTAAATGCATCTTTATTTATTGTATAAGTTCCATCATTTTGACCTGATGCAATAGGAATTTGAGTGCCGGAAGGTGATTTAATGTAAAATGCTCCTTCGTAAGCCCAACTATCAGTATCCCAAGTATAAGAAATACTTACATTCCCAATCAATCCAGCATCAGGAACTGATACATTAGTCCAACCAACTTCAGAAAAAGTATTTGAATTCCACGAGCTAGAAGATGGACTGTTTGGAACTGAATATGAATAATCTTGTCTCCCAGTTGCTGAATAACTTATATCGAATTCAAGTAACTCGTTTCCAATATTGCTAATTTCAAATTGGTTGGTTGTTATGTTTCCAATAAGAGCAGAACTGTTTATTTCTGTCACATCGATATTTATACTAGCACCACCTACTGAGAATGTGTGAGGATCTGGTTCACCAATGAAAGGATGATTTGATGAATTTCCATTAACATCAGACGCAGTAATATAATATGCAACTTCTGTACCTAAAGGTTGACCTGGAATCAAAGCTAAATAAGTATCGTTAGACTCATAATTCATTGATATTGTTGTAAAATTTCCGTTATTTATTTTGTAATGTAATTGTGGGCTTCCTAATAATTCTGCACCACTATACGGAATAAATTCTGCTGTTATTGTATAATCTGTATCAGGCGATACATTCGGGAATACAGGAATATGACTGATGTGTAGCATATCTCTGTCTGCAATTCCTTTTGCTCTGCAATGAAGTGCGTCGGTTGATTCCCAGCTTCCAGTAAAACCTAATACCTCATAACCTGGCATTGCTTCTTGATAAGAGGCAATCGCATCATCATCATAAGAAGAACCAGTAATTGGTACAATAACTTTATCGTTTAAAATGAGTGAATTTGTATAAGGTTGATCCTGAGGTGTATAAACTCTATATACTTCAAATGGAGTTCCATAAGAAGATAATTGATTTGCATAATAATCAGCAGTTGCCTCTATTTCATCATATTGAGCGTGGTTTGATGCGACTTCTCGAATCATAACTTTGTCAACATCTAGAAATTTTCCCCAGCAATCAATATGATCAATATAAGTATTATTTGGGTCAGGAATTACATGGTAAGTGTGAACACCAAGATAATCTTCAACCATTTGATTTATTTGTTCAGGTGAATCTGAGTTTTCACTCCAAATCAAATCAGATGATGAAGCAATGCCCATACCATCTGTCATATAATTACCACCAGCTGTTGTTAAATCCATTCCATAAAGAGGGACATCGAGAAAATCTGCTACTTCAATTGGAATATCGTTATCATTTGGACGAGGTCTATTATAAACAAAATTAACAATACTAACTTCATCGTTTCCGTTTACTACATACCACGGTCCGTAATCTCGAGTCCAATAAGAATCCGATGGTGCATATAGAAAATTACAATTATTAAGATTTACTCCGGCAGATTGATATTGACTTGTAACTGTGTTCTCCTGACTTTGACCGGTTACAATAGTTGTTACAATTGCATTTTCTGACATTTCTGCAATTATACTGGTGGAAATACCAAAAGGGTAACGAACTAAAACACCTTCCATTTTTTCAAACTCTGCGATATTTCTAACTGGACCAATTGGCGGATCAGTTTCAACGAAATCTCGCCCTATCTCATCTTTTTTGAGCTCTTCTTCTGGGGTCATCCATTGTGGTAAAGAGGTTGGATTTTTTTCTGACCATTGTTGTGTTCTTTCAGTAAGATTCAAACTATTTGAAAATACTCCCGAAAACATTAAAAGCGATAAGATAATAATTGTACTTTTTTTCATTTTGTCATTCTCCCTAAAATTTAGTCTAGATAAAATCACGCCCCTTCGAGAGGGGCGTGATTGATACATCTATTTTTTATTTATTTCATCAACAGCATTTTCTTTACATAATTGAAACCGTTAGATTGAATACTGTAAATATAAACACCACTTGAAACAGGTTCTCCGCTCAAGTTAGTTCCATCCCAAACTACAGAATGATAACCAGCATCCTGCATATTGCCACTGCTTACTAACTCTGTTACAAGCTGT
>JACNLC010000034.1 GCA_014381725.1 Fidelibacterota bacterium
TATCAGGGCAAAGCATATTACACCAGGGAAGGAGTAAATTCCACTGGGATTTGACAATTTGACTATCTCGACGCTTTTTGTCGAGACCCCGTCAGGTTGCGGGGTTTGACTATTTATCCCGCATTTATGCGGGATCGAAAATATTGTCAGAATCAGGATTTATAGGATTAAAGGATTAGCAGGATGAAAAGTAGAGAGTAATAAAAACAACGAACGGACGAACAGACGAAATAAAACAAGTTCGTAATTTCGGCTTGTCCGCCAAGGCTTTTCAGGTGGGCGTTTTCGTTGTGAAAAAAACAATGTCAGAATCCGGATTAAACACGCAGAGCGTGACAGTCTGGATTTGAATAAGCAATGGGATTTATTCCATTGCGTTTTGAAAATTGAGATAGTAATATCGAGTAAATCATGCTAATTTAGGGTAACGAAAGTGAATATTATTGGGATTATTGGAGAATGTAACTTGAGAACTCCGAACTCAATGCTCCAAGCTCCCAGCTAACTAAAAAGAAAGGTAATAAGATGAAAAAACACATAAGTAAAATTGCTATGGTCGTATTGATTGGATTATTCGTATTCAATTGTGGTGGCAATAATGGTCCGGGACCAGATTTGTCTCCAGATGCTAAACGAAAAACGATCAAGAATATTCCTGATTGGTGCACCAATCCTCCACAAAAAGAGGGCTATAAATACGAATGGGCTACAGCTACAAGTCAAGATATGCAAATGGCTTTAGATAAAGCGCGTTTAGTTGCAACTTCTAATCTTGCAAGCTCAATTGATTCTGAATGGAATGGTTTGACTAAAAGAGCTCAAGAAGAAACGGGTAAGGGTTCTGAATCTCATATTATTGATCAGTTTTCTAAAACAATAGAAAATGTAATTTCAAGACAAATGACTGATGTAAGAGTTTCTAACACGGAATTACAGGAAGAACAAAGCAATACCGGCTATATTTACAAAGCTTATATACAGATTGAATTTGATGAAGGTGCTGCACAAAAAAGATTGTTAGCAAAAATTAAAGCTGATGAGCAGTTATATACTGCTATGCGTGCAACAGAGCTCTTTGATGAGATGGAGAAAAAAGTAGAAGCATATCGCGAAAGATATAATAAATAAGAATTACTCTGGAATTATTTAGTTAAAAAAAACCCGATAATTATCGGGTTTTTTTTATATGCAATTATAACAATTAATGCTCAGAACTATTCTAAAATTTCTTTTTCTTTAGCATCTTGAATTTTGTTAAGTTCCTCGATAGTACTATTAGTCATTTCCTGGATATCATCCAACGCTCGTTTGAGATTATCATCTGATAATTGATGGTCTTTGTTCAAAGTTTTAAGCTGATCATTAATATCTCGACGGACATTTCTTACTGCAATTCGACCTTCTTCAATCATTTTATGGACTAATCTGACCAAATCTTTTCGTCGTTCATCTGTTAATGCTGGTATATTTAGTCGGATTACTTTACCATCATTATTTGGGTTTAATCCTAAATCTGAATTGAAAATAGCTTTTTCAATTGCAACTGCTCCTCCCGGATCAAAAGGTTGAATAACAATCATTTGTGGTTCAGGTACACTAATCTGAGCCATATTTTTTATTGGTGTTGGTGTTCCGTAATAATCTGCTTTTATCATATCCAAAATGTTAACGGATGCTCGACCAGTCCGTATGGATGTAATTTCGTGATGATAATGCTCAATAGTTTGATCCATCCGATGTTTTGCATCAGTAAAAAGTTCATTTATCATAATTATTTCTCCTTTGAAACCTTTGTTCCGATATTTTGACCTTTAATAATACCCCGTAAATTTTCATCATTTTTTATATTAAAAACAACAATTGGTAAATTATTTTCTTTACAGAGGGTAATTGCGGTCATATCCATAACTTTGAGTTCTTTGCTGATAGTATCTTTGTAAGAAAGGAATTCAAATTTAGAAGCATCTGGATATTTCATAGGATCCTTAGAATAAACACCATCAACTTTAGTACCTTTTAAAATTACATCAGCTTTGACTTCAATTGCACGAAGAACTGCAGCAGTGTCGGTTGTAAAATATGGATTTCCTGTACCGCCTGCGAAAATAACAATTCTATTCTTTTCAAGATGACGAATTGCTTTTCTGCGAATATAAGGTTCTGCTAGTTGATTGATCTGAAGAGCAGACATTACTCGAGTTTCACATCCTTTTTGCTCGAGTGCAGACTGGAGAGCAACAGAATTCATAATGGTTCCGGTCATTCCCATATAGTCAGCAACTACTCTGTCCATTCCTTGTTCAGCAACAGACATACCTCTAAACAGATTACCAGCACCAATTACTATACCTATTTGTACACCAAGTTCAGATATTGATTTAACTTGCTCTGCGAGAGCATCGACTGTTTTGGGGTCGATACCAAAATCCCTTTTACCGGAGAATATTTCTCCACTCATTTTTAGGAGAATCCGATTAAATTGGGATTTAGTATCTGTCAATTGAGTTTCTCTTAATCGGATCCGTTTATATTTTTAGTTTCACCTAATTCAAAACGAACAAATCGAGTTATATTTATATTTTCACCAAGAGTAGCAATTGTTTCTGTTAGAAGGTCCTTAATAGTTTTATCAGGATCTTTTACAAATGCTTGTTCTAACAATACACTTTCAGAATAGAATTTTTCAAGTCTTCCTTCAGTAATTCTGTCAATAATTGCTTCTGGTTTACCAGATTGCAAAGCCTGTTCTTTGAAGATATTCTTCTCTCTTTCAACAATAGCAGGATCTATATCTTCTCGTTTAACAACAACCGGGCTAGAAGCAGCAATGTGCATTGCAATATCTTTTATAAAAGTTTGAAAAGTATCGCTTTTTGCAGCAAAGTCAGTTTCGCAATTTATTTCTGCTAAAACACCGAGTTTAGCACCGGGATGGATATATTGGATTATATTGCCATCTTTTGCAGAGCGACCAGCTTTTTTCTGAGCTTTTGCAATACCAGATTTTCTCAAATTATCTACTGCATTTTCCATATTGCCTTCAGCTTCTTGCAAAGCTTTTTTACAATCCATCATTCCGGCACCAGTCCGGTCTCTTAATTCTTTAACTGCTGATGCAGTGATCATGCTTATATTTACTCCTTAGTTTCTTCTTCAGTTTTAATATCAGTTTCAGATATTTCTTTAACTACAGGTTCAGTTTCTTCAACTTTGGCTTCAGAAACACTTTCAGGTTGAGTTTCGTTTCCAACTTTACCACCGCGAGCTTCAATGATTTTATCAGCAATGTAATTTACAATTAAATGAACAGATTTCATTGAGTCATCATTAGCAGGAATTGGAAAATCAATTTCGGTTGGATCAGAATTACTGTCAACAATACCAAAAGCTGGAATCCCTAACTTTTTGGCTTCACGAATCGCTGTTGCTTCATGGATGGAATCAACAAAGAAAATTGCACTAGGGAGGTGTTTCATATCTTTTATACCTCTATGCAAATCACTTAACTTAATTTTTTCCCTTTCGAGCAATCCTAATTCTTTCTTGGTTAGATTCTCGTAAATATCAGAAGATTCTTTTTCGAGTAGATGCAATCTTTTGATACTCTTCTTAATTGTTCCAAAATTTGTAAGCGTACCACCTAACCATCTTTCAACAACATAATACATTCCACAACGATCTGCTGCTTCTTGAACTGCATCTTGAGCTTGCTTTTTTGTTCCAACAAACAGGATAATCCCACCTGATTGAACAATCTTAGTCATTTCACGAGATGCTTTTTCAAGTTGAAGTAAGGTTTGTTTTAAATCAATAATGTGGATTCCATTTCTTTTAAGCGCGATAAACGGTTTAAAGTTTGGATTCCAACGACTTGTTGGGTGACCAAAATGCACACCCGATTTCAATAATTCATCAACAGTAATTTGTATCATTAAATATAATTTCCTAAAATAAGATTAACGTTTTGAGAATTGGAATTTTTTTCTAGCACCTGGTTGACCGTATTTCTTTCGTTCAACTTCTCGAGGATCACGAGTCAACATACCTTCCTTTTTAAGAATTGGTCTAAAATCTGGGTCTACTTTTTCTAGTGCTCGAGCGATACCTAATCGGATAGCTCCAGCTTGACCGCTAAGACCACCACCGACCACATTAACAATTATATCGTGTTTTCCAGTCATTTCGGTTAGTTCCAATGGTTGTCTTAAAACCATCTTCAGAGTATCTCTTCCGAAATAATTTTCAATATCACGATTATTTATAGTGATTTTACCCTTACCTTTTCTAAATATAACTCGAGCTACGGAAGTTTTCCGCCGTCCGACTACTTGTAAATCATTACTCTTTGGCATTGAGTTCCTTTATTTCTCTAAATCAAAAACTTGTGGTTGTTGAGCTTCGTGTGGATGCTCAGAACCTCTATAAACTTTTAACTGCTTAAAAATCTGTCGTCCTAATCTGTTATGAGGGAGCATACCCTTTACAGCATTTGCAACAATTCGTTCAGGATGAGTATTTCTTAGTTTCTCAAGTGAAACCTCCTTGGTTCCACCTGGGAATCCACTATGACTCCAGTATTGCTTATCGGATTCTTTTTTTCCTGATACAGCTACTTTTTCTGCATTAATAACCACTACAAAATCACCCATATTCATATGTGGTGTAAAAAATGGTTTACCCTTACCACGAAGGAGTTGAGCAATACTACTCGCTAATCTTCCTAAAGGTTTGTCTTTTGCATCAACAAGAAACCAACTCTTGCTGATTTCACTTTGCTTAATTGATTCAGTTCTCATCTATTCCTTTTCTATGGATTTATATACTAAAACAGCCCGAAAATTTACAGGAAATAAACAATTGGAGTCAATAATAATTCGCTTTATCTGCAAATCTTTTAAGTTATGAGCTAATTATTTCTCCAAAACCTATGTTCCCTGAGATAGTTGTAATCACCCTTCCTGTAAATTCCATGTTGTACATTGGAGAATTTTTAGATCGGGAATGGACATGTTCTTTGCTGAATATCCACTTCTCTTGTGGATCAATTATTGTAATGTCTGCTTTTTTCCCAGTTTCAAATGCTTTCAATTTAAAATTCATTATTTTCATCGGTGCATCAGTCAACCATCTTACAACATCTTCAGTTGATGCTCCATTGTTTGTCATAACAGTGTGAGTAATTCCAAATGCTGATTCTAAGCCGATCATCCCAAAAGGTGCTTGAATAAAATCTGCTTCCTTTTCTTCGATAGTATGAGGAGCATGATCTGTAGCTACACAATCTATAATTCCATCTTTTAATCCTTGAATTAATGCTAGACGATCTTTTTCAGACCGTAATGGAGGGGCTACTTTAGCATTTGTATCAAATTCAGATAAACGATTTTCAGTTAAACCGAGGTGATGAGGAGAAACTTCGGCTGTTACATTAACTCCTTTATCTTTGAAATATTTGATTACTTCAACAGATTTAGCAGTTGAAACATGTGGAATGTGAATTTTCCCATCAACAAATTCTGCAATAGACAAGTCTCTGAAAATCATAACAGATTCAGCATAATCAGGGTTTCCAGGTAATCCCAAATTGGTTGACATAGAACTTTCATTCATTACACCGTCAGCACGAATATCTTCATCTTCTGAGTGGTTAATTACAGTTATCCCGCACATTTTGCTATATTCAAGAGCATAGCGAAGAATTTGACCATTTTTGACTGGGACACCATCGTCAGAAATTGCTACAGCACCAGCATTTATCATTTCTGAAATTTCAGAAAGATTTTGTCCTTTTTGTCCGTTAGTAATAGCTCCAATTGGGTAAATATCAATAGGGAGATTACTAGCTTTTTCAACAATAAATCTAATAGACTCTGGTGAGTCTAGTGGTGGATTAGTGTTTGGCATTACACAAACTTTTGTAAAACCACCAGCAAGTGCTGCAAGGCTTCCTGTTTCTAGAGTTTCTTTATCCTCACGACCAGGTTCACGAAAATGTGCGTGCAAGTCCATAAATCCAACTGTAATCATTTTACTATCACAGTCAATAACATTTGCATCTTTTGGAATATTGTTATCCTTGCCAAGATATTTTACAATTCCATCTTCTAGAAGAATTGATCCTTGCTGTGTTTCGTCTAAAAACGGATTGTAAATGTTTCCGTTTGCTAACAACCATTTCCCATTCATTTGAAATTCTTTTTTCATGCTTCTTTCTCCTCTCCTTGACTTAACAGCAGATACAAAATACTCATTCTGACTGCGACTCCGTTCAAAACTTGATCTAAAATTATTGCTTGTTCTCCGTCCGCAATTGTGCTGTCTATTTCTACACCACGATTCATTGGTCCTGGGTGCATTATCACAATTTCTTTTTGATGTTGGTTGATTCTCTCTTGCGTAATTCCGAAACTTGATCTATATTCTCTAACAGATGGTATAATTCCGATTCCCATTCGTTCGCGTTGAATTCTGAGAATATTGAGTACATCAGCCCATTCGATTACTTCATCAATATTGTAGCTAATATTTACACCTAATTCTTCGATTCCGACCGGTAAAAGGTGGGGAGGACCACAAAGCGTTACTTCCGCACCCATAGTTATCAAACCATATATATTTGAAAGTGCGACACGGCTGTGACAGATATCACCGACAATGGCAACTTTAATCCCTTTAAGTTTACCGAATTTTTCATGGATGCTCATCATGTCAAGCATTGCTTGGGTTGGATGTTCGTGAGTTCCATCACCTGCGTTGATAACAATTGCGTCAACAAATTTAGTAAGTTGCAATATAGAACCAGGAGCGGAATGTCGCATTACTACAGCATCCATCTTCATAGCATGAATATTTTGAACAGTATCTTTTAATGTCTCACCCTTTTTTAGACTTGAAGAACTTGCAGAAAAATTTATAACATCAGCAGATAATCTTTTCTCAGCCAATTCGAATGACATTCTAGTTCTTGTAGAATTTTCAAAAAAGAGATTTACAATATTCATTCCAGTTAGAGAAGGAACTTTTTTTACAGGTCTATCCAAAACTTCTCTAAACATAAAACCTGTGTCAATGATCTTTTTGATATCGTCAGCTGGAGTTTCTTTTAATCCTAGAAAGTGTTTTCTACTTAGTGATCCCATTATTCATCCTCTCCATATTCCATTAAAAGAACGGCATCTTCATTATCAACTTCATTAACATGGACATGAATATGTTCTCGCAATGAAGTTGGATAATTCTTCCCGATAAAGTCAGCTTTAACCGGTAACTCTCTATGACCGCGATCAACCAAGACACATAACTGAATTGAAGCAGGTCTACCAAAAGAGAAAAGTTCGTCCATCGCAGCACGAATTGTTCTTCCTGTATATAGAACATCATCAATCAGAATCACATTAATATCATCTAAACTGAACAATACTTCAGATGATTGAACTTGAGGAGAACCTAAGTTGGTTTTAAAATCATCACGATAAAAAGTTACATCTAAAGTACCATATTTCATTTTTTCTTTAGAAATATCCTCAATGAGACTTCTTATCCGTTTAGCTAGAAACTCTCCACGAGTTCGGATTCCTATTAAAGCAACATTTTCTAAATCTGGATTATTTTCTATAATCTCATGAGATAAACGGATTAATGTTCGTTTCATGTGAGATTCTTCCATCAATTTTGATTTTATTAATTTCATTTGTTATCCTTACATTATTATCAGATACAAAAAACCTCCGGTCGGAGGTAGGGTAAGTCAAAACTGACATCCTTTTTCCACCTCCCGGGATAGATTTAAAAGGAAATCTATTGGGATAATTTACAGCTTTAAATTATAATGAATCTAATTTATTTTTACTAATGAGTGGATTAATGTAATTTATACTATGAAGAAAATCCTAGATCTTTATATTCTGAAACAATTTTTCGGTAAATTTATAGCATCAATGTCGGTGTTTACTATAATTTTTGTGATTGTAGATATTATTGATCATTTAGATAAATTTATAGATTCTGAAATCCCAACACATGATATTTTGAGATACTATTTTCACACAATTCCTTGGTTTATTAGCATTGGCTTACCGATGGCTTTATTACTATCAACTGTTTTTACATTTGGACTTCTTCAAAGAAGGAACGAAATAACTGCAATAAAAGCTTCAGGTATTAGCATCCGTAGAATTAGTTTGTCGCTTTTGATTGTTGGAGTTGTTGTTAGTATTTTATCCTTTTATTTTGATAATCTTGTTGTTACAACACATTTCCAAAAACGAACAGAGATAGAAGAGCAATACTTCAGAAAATCAAGATCTCATAAAAAAATTAAAAAAATTGATATTTACAGACAGATTGAAAAAGATAAAATACTTGTTATCAAACAGTTTTCATATAAGTCCAATGCAGCTTACAACATTTCTATTCAACAGTTTGATGATGGAAATTTAATATTTCGACTTGATGCACCAGTTATGGAATGGGATCAAAATTTAGAAAAATGGAAGCTCAAAGATTTCAATGTAAGGAAGTGGGAAAATGAAAAACTACTTTTTTCACATTTTTCATCTGATACTTTGATTAATGTAAATTTTAGTCCTGTTGATCTTACAAAAGAATCAGTCAAACCGGAAGAAATGAACTATTGGGAACTTGCAGGGTTTGTTGAAAAGCTCAAATTAAATGGAATCAAAGATCCAAGATGGGCCGTAAATCTTCATTTTAAAACTGCATTTGCTTGCACAAGTTTCATTATGATATTATTTGGATTATCTTTATCAATTGGAAAACCACGAAGTAATATGGCTGTTGGAATGGGAATTAGTATTTTTGTGATTTTACTATATTATGCTGTATTAAAATTTGGACAATCTCTTGGTTATAAAAGCATAGCATCTCCTTTTGTATCAGTTTGGTTTGGGAATTTTATATTTATTATCTTGGGGATTTATTTGTTTAGGAAAACACGAACTTAGGGGATTGTGTGTATTCTAAGGATTCTAATAGTTTAAAATCAAGCCAAATGATAGATCAAATCCCTTAGCAGTATGAAGTAAAAATCCATTTTTTAGTGCTACACCAAAATCGAATTTAACAGGTCCAAAATGCAATCCTGATCCAAAGCTTAATCCATTAGAATTTTGACCACCCAAAGTGTATCCCACTCTGATTGGACAATGTTTAAAGCGATTTATTTCGATCCCAACGGATAATTTCCATTTATTGTAACTATTAAGTTCGTTATGAAATCCTGTACTTAAATCAGATGCGAGTAACCAATTATCTTTAAATCTTTTAGAAAAACCAAATCTAAAGAACATTGGATAATCTGTGCTAAATTCTTTCAAATTCATTGCCAAAAGTTCTTCAGAGGATAGTTCTTCTGACCTAACTAATCCAGTGTCTGTCTCTACAACTGCGTAACTATCGCTGATAAATAGACTATCGTATTCACTACCTTCTCCAACAATCGCCATCCCGTTAACATTATTGATTGTGTATTCAAAAACAAAATATTCGTTTTGCCTAAATGGGAGAATATCCTCGATACTATCTCCAATTTGATTACGAGTAAAGTTTGGTTTGTTCCATTGTATAGAACCAAATACATTGGTTAGAGAAGCTCCAAATCGCCAACCTTCTGCAGATTCTTTAGTAGCAAAACCAATATCCATTGCAATTCCACTTCCTCCTACAGCTTGGCGTAAAAGATATCTTCCATCACCATAAAATGCTGTAGAATCCATTGTAAATGTTGCATAACTAGAATCTTGGTCAATACCTACATAGAACAATCCTTGTAAATATTTAAATGTAAAGCCTATTGCATAATTATCATAAGGTACAGCAAGACTAATTCCATATTCTGCAACACCGAGTAAATTTTCTTTTGCATTAAAACTATATTCTTTACCGATTTCATTTCCAACAAAGGATAATTCCATCATTGAATGTGGAATACTAATTTCAGAAATCAACAGGACATCTGAAGTTATTGCGATAACACCTTTTGAATAGTTTATTAACGGAAGAGGGATATGATTGTTGGCACTAAATCGTAAATCCTCACCAGCTGTTAGATTGAGTAAATCAGCTTTCGGGTAGTATTTTTCAGCGTTACTATCTTCTAAATTTGCACCATTGATTTCATTATAAGTTTTTAGTGATAAAAAATTGTTTACAAAACCAGTAGTTCCTGAAAGCAAATTGAGCGAAAATTGTTTTCCATAAGCCAAATTAGCTGGATTGAAACCAACGCACTGATAACCTTCTGATAATGTAACATAAGCTCCCCCCATTCCAATCATTCGAGGGTCAGATTTTATCTGCGAGAAAACGATACTAAATAAAACTATAAAAATGATATATAAAGTACGAATTTTCATTTGTCTAGCTTTCTATCATTTTGGATTGGTTCATTATCAGAATTTGAATCTTCATAAAATAATTCATCAACTTGAAGCATAAATTTAATGTGTGAATTAATATGCAATGAATCACTTGCTAAGAAAGTACGCGGTTCTCCGTTTGATGAATAAAATGTCATCATTGGTACGATATATCGGGGTTCTTCGCTTGTAATCCAATCAATTTGAGTAGTATCCATAGTAACAGTTTCAACAAAGTTACTAGGTTCATAAACAATTCCTGTTTCAGAATCGACAGAATCCGGAGCAGAAATATCTAAGTCTATAAGTCTGCCTATCCAGAATAGTACAGAATCTTGATAATCTAAGAATTCTATGTATGAAGTGTGATTATCTTCATCTTTTGCACATTTAATAGAGAAAACAGAATCAGGAATATCGTTCGTAAGAGAATCTGCAATGTTACTTATATCATCTGTTACCAAGTTGTCAAAATGAAGAGGATAAATCGTAGAATCAGAAATTAGTAACGAGATCACACAACCCATCGGAGTGTGATTTGTAATATTAGATTGCAATTCTGCTAGAACTAGTGCATTATCAATAGTTTCTCGCAAAGAAGCTTCCATTGTATCAATTGTTGTATATTCTTGTGGAATAAATGTAGCTTCATTAAAAATAAATGTGAAAGGAGCAATTAACTCAAATTCTCCCCAAATATATGTATAAGGAGCAAGAACACCAACACCATCCATAATTGCATTTCCAGTCATTGTAATTTTATCAGGAGCAAAATTTAAAATATCAACAATTGTTGATCCTGTTTCAGTAACCTCGGATAATACAGTGTCACCATTTTCTTCAAGCCAATAAACAGTTTGACCAATATTGTTTAGAATGATAATTGTCCTAGAGGAGTCACCTATTTCATCACCATTCTCTAAATCTGGATATTGAATTGAAGGTATTATTGGAATACTCAATGTATCGCTATCGCGAATGCCAAGTAATTCTAAGTTTAGATCCATTGGAATACCAATTTGGTTGTATAAATCAATAATCAAACTTACATCAACAAAGTCAAATCCATCGAATCCTGTAGGAAGATCTTCAATATTAGTTTCTGGAGAATCAAATGTTAAAGAATCAATTATTGCAGATAAATATTCAAGTTCTACATTGGACAGTGAGAAGTCATCAATAGTTAAACTCCCTGGATTGTCCAGTTCAATAGTGGTTGAAGTACTTGGTAAAGAAATTGTAGTTACTACTTCAATTGAATCAATTACTTCACCCTCGATGTCAGGATGCCCTAACATATATCCAGCGAGAGATTCTTCATTAACAAAATTCTGGTTTATGCCAATATTTGAAGATATGTTTAGTGTGTCATTATCATCGAAGAAATTTCTAAATATTACCGAGAAATCAACTGGAGCGAATAAATTATTTGTCATATCAATTGATAAAGCGTTTAATGTGTTTGATATAAACTCGTCAGTAATTTTTCCACCTTTGACTAAAAAATCAGATTCATTTGTTAATTCTATCTTTGTAGTTTGAGAAATAGAATCGTCTGTCGTTGTGCCAGTAACACTTTTAGTATGATATAGAACAAAAGAAATGTCCATTTCAAATGTTTCTGATAGTTCTGGTGTAAGTTCCCATCCTGTTAGTAATTCATTACAAGGAGCTTGGTCACTCCCAGATTGAGGAATTATTATAATTGACCAAGAAATTGTCAAATCTTCAGATAGATTCACCCATGATTCATCATCTTCAGGTGTTATTAATTTCTCTCTTTGGTCAGTACTATTTAAATCTGCAAATGAAGCTACAAAAACTGATTCTCCAGCACTTTCAAATTCTATATTTATCAATGAAATATCAAAAGGGAAAGTGTTACTAACTTCCACACTTAATCTACCATCATCAACAGTAACATAGTCAATAGACTCAAATAATTCAAAATCTTCTAAAGCAAATAGAGTTTCTTGAACAGAATTTGTAGAGTCAAATCCTGTAGAAATCAAAGTATCTGGGAAACAGTCACCACCAAATAATTCGTCAGAAAAATGAGTTATAGGAATTTCTACATTTGATATGCTAGATAACGAATCACCCTCTTCAGGAAAAAATACAGGGTCAATCACAATACCCTCTATTTCATCTATTTCAATACTTTCGATTGTAAAATATGATGTGAATTCTTCATCTATTCCAACTCTGTTACTATCTTCATCTAACAATGAACCTGAGAATTCAATTTGGAATACATCGCTCGTATCAATAAATATTGTTTCAGAATCAGCAATGTCTGCTAGTGGATAAGAATTATCTAATAGTGGAAAGGTAAATTCCCAATTCCATGTTTGGTTTTCCCATTTTTCAGGGGTACGGAAATCACAATTAATTCCAAAGAATAAAAACCAAATTATTATTGGTAGAAAAAGTAGTTTCTTATTGCTAAATATAAGTTTCATCAATATCTATAAGTATCAGATTTAAACGGACCATCTTTAGGTAAGCCCATATATTCTGCTTGGGTTTTTGTTAATTCAGTTAGTTTTGCATCAAGGTGATTTAAGTGTAATTGTGCAACTTTTTCATCTAGTTCTTTTGGTAGAACCTCAACACCTAAGTCAACTTTTCCTTCCCAAAGCGCAATTTGAGCCATTACTTGATTTGTAAATGAATTTGACATCACAAACGACGGATGACCAGTTGCGTTACCGAGATTAACAAGTCTTCCACGAGAAAGAAGTATGATAGAATGTCCATCAGAAAACTCAAATCTATCAACTTGTGGTTTTATGTTAATTTCTTCAATATCAGAATGGTTGTCAAGATACTCAACATCAATTTCTAAATCAAAATGTCCGATATTGCAAACGATTGCATTATCTTTCATTTTTTCCATATGTTTACCGGTGATTACATCTCTGCATCCAGTTGCAGAAACGAAAACATCACCCTTACTACAAACTTCGTCCATTGTATTAACTTCGTAACCTTCCATAGCGGCTTGTAATGCACATATTGGATCAATTTCTGTTACTATTACTTTTGCTCCGTATCCTTTCATAGATTGTGCACAACCTTTACCGACATCTCCAAATCCACAGATAACAACAGTTTTCCCTGCTAGCATAATATCTGTTGCTCTTTTGATTCCGTCAGCGAGGGATTCTCTGCATCCATATTTATTGTCGAATTTTGATTTAGTGACAGCATCATTAACATTAATAGCAGGGAAGGGTAGTTCTCCACTTTCCATTAATTGATATAAACGATGAACACCAGTTGTAGTTTCTTCTGAAACTCCTTTTATATTTGGAATTAATTCTTTGTGTTCTTCTAAAATTATTTGCGTCAAATCACCACCATCATCTAAAAGTAAATTTGGTCCCTTACCATCTCCAAAATCGAGAGTTTGTTCAACACACCACCAATATTCTTCTTCAGATTCATCTTTCCATGCAAAAACAGGAATATTTCTTTCAGCTATTGCAGCAGCAGCGTGATCTTGAGTAGAATAAATATTGCAAGATGACCAACGAACTTCAGCACCCAATTCAACTAAAGTTTCTATTAATACTGCTGTCTGAATTGTCATGTGAATACATCCAGCAATTCTCGCTCCTTTTAGAGGTTTTTTCTTTCCGTATTCTTTTCTAATGCTCATTAATCCCGGCATTTCTGCTTCAGCTAATTTAATTTCTTTTCTTCCGTAATCAGAAAGCTGAATATCAGCAATTTTGTAATTCAATGTCATTTCTGTAGCCCTATAATTAACCCTAATATTAGACAAATTTAATTCTTCCCTGCAAACTTTTTTAGTTGATCAACCATATCAACATTTTCCCAAGAATATCCATCTCGTCCGAAATGCCCATAAGCTGCCAAATCAATATAAATCGGTTGTTTTAGGTTTAAGTGTTTGATAATATCTGCAGGTTTCAAATTGAAAACTGAATTTACAATTTTAGTAAGTTCTTCATTGTCTAATTTACTAGTTCCAAATGTATCAACATTAACACTTACTGGTTCAGCAATTCCGATACTGTAAGCTAATTGAACTTCACATCTTTCTGCTAAATTCGCTGCTACAATATTTTTAGCAATATATCTAGCCATGTATGTAGCTGAACGGTCAACTTTTGATGGATCTTTTCCTGAAAACGCACCACCTCCATGTCTTGCATATCCACCATAAGTGTCCACTATTATTTTTCTTCCTGTTAATCCAGTATCTGCTTGAGGACCCCCAATTACAAAACGACCAGTTCCATTCACGATGAAATCCTCATCATAAGGAACATCATATTGATCTAAAGTGGGTTTGATGACATGTTTTATAATTTCTTTGCTTATAAAAGAATGTTCTTCTTCTAAAGAATAAGAATCAGATAGATCGTCGTGCTGAGTAGCAACAACAGTTTTTGAAACTCTGACTGGAGTTTTACCCTCATATTCAACTGTAATTTGTGTTTTACCATCAGGTCTTAGCCAACTCAAGGTACCATCTGACCTTACTTTATGAAGTCTTTCAGCCATACGATGCGCAAGAGTTATTGGTAATGGCATTAGTTCTGGAGTTTCTGAGCAGGCATATCCAACCATTAAACCTTGATCGCCGGCACCTTGTTCGTGTTCTTGACTAATATCAACACCCTGTGCTATATCGTGTGATTGTTCATCAATGGAAACCAATACTGAACATCCTTTAGCAGAAATTCCATAAGCAGAATCAGTATAACCTATTTTAGTTAGTGTATTTCTAACTACTTTTTGGATATCAACATATTCGTTAGAGGTGATTTCACCAGATATCAAAATCATTCCAGTAGATGCTAGCGTTTCACAAGCTACTCTTGAGCTTGGATCAATCTTTAGAAATTCATCCAAAATTGCATCTGAAATTTGGTCACAAACTTTATCCGGGTGTCCAGCTGTAACCGATTCAGAAGTAAATAAGTGTTTCTCTGCCATTTTAACTTAACCTTTCGTCAAATTCATTTGTAAGAATTTCATTAAATCCGACAATACAGTCAGATATATTTTGATTTAAAACTTTGCTATTTGGTAACATAATTACATTCTCGAGTGTTGAATTTTCAACTAAACATCCTTTTGAGATAGTTGCGAATTGTAATTTAGAGTTCTCAATTTTGGATTCTGAATGTGTAGAATTTTGATTTATTCTGCCAAGTAGAATCCTGTTTGTTTGCAACAAAGTTTCAGGGATTCCGCAATCTAAACAATTATCAATTGTATGTTGGACAAATACACTTCCGTTATCAAGCATATTTTGCAAAGCATCAGTAAGTTGATATTCTCCTTTTGTACGAATGTCATTTGCCATCAAGTATTCGATACTTTCCGCTAATTGTTTTTGGGAATTAATCTTATATACACCAGATATAGCCAAATTCGAAGGTGGGTGTTTTGGTTTTTCGTGAAATTTTGATATAAATTGTCCATCGAGTTCAACAATTCCAAATCGTTCAGGATCTGGTACTTCAGCAACACCAACAACACTGTTCGAATTTTCAATCAATTTTGAATAATCCAATTCCAAGATTGCATCTCCCAAAACTATTACAATTGGAGTTTCTTGCTTCTCGAGCCCTTGGTAAATTGCGTGTCCCAGCCCTAATCGTTCTTCTTGTTTAACAAAATTGAATTTCACATTAGTATATTTTTTTGTGAACTGTACAACTTGTTCTCCAAAATGACCGATGATAAAAGTAAATTCAGATATTCCAACGGATATCAAAATATCAAGAATATGCTCAATAACAGGTTTGCCAGCAACTGGTAACAAACATTTCTGTAATTTAAGTGTATGAGGTTCGAGCCGTGTCCCGTGACCGGCTACAGGAATAATTGCTTTCAAATGATAACTTTCTAAATGTTACTGATGTGTTTTGACTTTCCCTGTTGCTTTATCGTGATACTTCTTGATTTGAGTAACAACTTTGTTAATCGTGTTGGTTAGAGATTTTTCAAAAACCTCAGTAGTATCTTGAGCAAATATTTCATGATTTTTTATGTGAGTTTTTATTTCAACGCTCTCGTTTCCGTTGTCTTGTGTTAATACCACAGAACACTTAACGATTGGCGAAGGAGAATATTTTTCTATTTTTTGTAATTTATTTTTCACTAGTTCCTGAAGTTGCTCAGAAGCTGAAAAATGCCTTGATGTGATTTCGATTGTCATAACTGTCTCTCCTATTTTATGATGGTTTATTTTATGAAATGCAGAATAATCAACATTCCCATATTACTAATTTTATTTTGCATGAGGATGTGCTTGTTTATATATCTTCCTCATTTTCTCTATCTGCACATGTGTGTAAATCTGTGTTGATGATAAACTACTATGTCCCAATAAATCTTTAACAGACATCAAATCTGCACCTCTTTCTAATAGATGAGTTGCAAATGTGTGACGCAGACTATGTGGACTCAAATGTTCATCTCCAGTAAGTAATTTCAAATAATGTTTAACTAGTTTAAAGACTTTACTAATGCTGATATGTTCAGGTGTATTTAGTCTTTTAGATAATCTCTCTCTTGGGAATAAATATTCAGAATTTAGTTTTCTAGTATTTTTGCTCATTTGGTAAAGATAATTTTTCAATGCTGTTTGAGTAAAATTCCCAAATACTACAATTCTCTCCTTTTTCCCTTTACCAAATATACGAATTTCATTGCTTTCAAGTCCAATATCTTGAAGCTTAATATTAACTAATTCTGAAATTCTAATACCTGTAGAATAGAATAATTCCAAAATTACTATTTCCTTACATCCGTCAAGTGTATTAGATAATGGAAGTTTCATCAAATTCTTTGCTTCCTTTTCACGAAGATAGTGTGGAAGGGTTTTCGGAATTTTAGGAGCCTTAATACTCCTAGCAGGATTAGAATTTATTATATTAAATCTAAAATTAAACTCAAAAAACGATTTTAGTGTTGATAGGTGTCTTGCGACTGTTTTGGCAGATAATTTATTTCTACTTAATTTTTGTAGATGTAACTGAATATCAGATTTTGTGGTTGATAGAATATTTTTATTATTTTGATATTTACCAAGAAACTCAGAAAAGTTTAAAAGATCTTTTTCATAAGCTCGTACTGTATTTTGGGAATAGTTTCGTTCTTTTCCTGTATAATCAAGATATTCGTTGATGATAGTTAAGTTATTATCCATTTTTCAGAATTTCCATTACAGTTAACATATCATTTGGTAATGGAGTTTCCCACTCCATTTTTACACCAGTTTCAGGGTGAGTAATTTCTAAAGAAAATGCGTGCAAAGCAAATCTATTTATTTTTGTAAATGTTGAGTTCAATATTTTAGAATATTTCTCGTGAAAAGATCGTATTTTATTTTTTCCACCAGAATATAAATCGTCTCCTAAAATTGGATGGTTTATTGACTGTAAATGAACCCTAAGTTGGTGAGTCCTGCCTGTTTTGGGATATAGATTTACAAGTGAAATTGGCGGGTAATATGCTTGCATTTCATAGTTTGTTAGAGATTCTCTTCCATTTTCTTTTACCATTGCGAAAGATAAACGATTGCTAGGATGTCTTCCAATGAGTCCAGATATTTTTCCACTATTTTCCAATTTTCCCCAAACTAAAGCTTTATATACTTTTCTGACTTCTCTGTTTGCAAATTGTTCCCCAAGTTTGTGATGAACAAAGTCCGTTTTGGCGATAACAATTACGCCAGTTGTATCTTTATCTAACCTGTGTACAATTCCAGGTCTTGTTGGGTTAATTGATGATAAATTTTGAAAATGGTGGAGCATTCCATTAGCTAGCGTTCCGGTAAAATTACCACTTCCAGGATGCACAACAAGTCCAGCTGGCTTGTTAATTACTGCGAGAAATTCGTCTTCGTATAAGATATCTAAATCCATTTGTTCAGGTACTAAGTCGTCGGGTGGTGGTTCATATTCGATAACGCAATCTACTATTTCTCCACCTTTTAAAACATAGCTGGGTTTTGACTTTACAGAATTTACTTTTACATTTCCTTTTTTTATCAGAGTTTGAATTTTAGATCTGGAGAATTTTTCTAGTTTATCAGATAAAAACAAATCCAAACGGATTCCTGCTGAATCTACTATAAACTGCAAAGCTTCAGACATTTATGCAGTTTTATTTGTTTGAGATTTTGGGAAAAATGAGTGAAAAGCAAATAAAATGATACCACAAGTTACAGCCATATCTGCAACATTAAAAATGTACCATCGATAATGACCAATTCCAATATCAATAAAATCTATAACTCCACTATAAGTGTCAGATGAAAATATCACCATTGAACGGTCAATCAAATTCCCAATAGCTCCACCAAGAATTAAAGCTAAAGAAGATTTGAGAATTATAGAATTATTGCGTTCAGAAAAAAGATAATAGAAAATTAACACTGTTGCAAAAACAGACAATAATGTTATCAGAGATAGAAATCCACCTACTTTAATACCAAAAGCGATTCCGGGATTTTCACAGAATGAAATACGGAGGAAGTCACCAATTACATTGGTTGGTGGTTGATCAAAAAAATTAGATTTAGCCCAATACTTCGATAGTTGATCGAGTATAACGACTATGAATGAAACAGATAGTATTTTCAATTATTAATGGTCTTTACTTTTGCATTCGTAACAAGTAGAGGTATGGGGAACTTCCATTAATCGTTCTTTTCCGATTAGTCCGGAACAGGTTTTACAAATCCCAAAAGTTCCATCGTCTATCATATCTAAAGCACGGTTTAAATATTGCAAGAATTTTCGTTCTCTGCCCAACCAATAATATGCTTTTTCTCTATCCTGTTGGTCAGAACCTGCATCTGCCATATGAGATGAATAAACTGCATTGGTAACATCGCCTGTTTCCACTATGTTATCTGTAAGTTCTTTTGAACGCTCAATTGCTTCTTGTGCACCTACTCTTTTCTCTAGAATTACTTTTCTAAACTCTTTTAGTTCTTTTTTTGTCCACGATTTCTTAGCCATAATTGACTCCTATTTTACACGAGCAATCCCTATCTCTACTGGGATTCCATTTATTTTAATGTTTTCAGTATAATTCTTGTCTTTTAGATTAGTATCCAGTGATACACCCAAAACTTCGTTAAGGAAGTAATCTTGATGAATTTCTAACGCTGAATGTATTCTATCTTCTGTATTAACTGCAACACTTATTCTATCTTCTACTTCTAGTTCAGAATCTTTTCTCAAATTTTGGATATGTCTAACTATATCTCTGACAATACCTTCTTTTAGTAAATCTTCAGTTAGTTTTGTATTAATTCCAACAATTAGATTTTGTCCCGATGATATAGAGTAATTTTCAACAGGAATTTCCTCAATTACAAATTCTTCAGGAAGAATTTGTAATTTTAAATCATCTGTTGCTAACTCAATGTTACGCTTATTTCTGATTTTTACAATTGTATCTTCCTTTGGAAGTTGCGAAATCAAACCAGCGACTTTTTTCATATCTGCACCATATTTTTTTCCTAAAACTGCAAAATTTGGTTTTATTTGATAAGAAACAATCTCATTTTCATCATCTGTAACTCTTATTGATTTGATATTCAATTCTTCTAAAATCTGTTCTCTGTTATTAATGAAAATATCCTTCATATTTTCTGGAGCTACGATTACAATTTCAGAAATAGGTTGACGAATTTTGATGTTTGCTTTATTCCTTGCAGACCTTCCTAAACTAACAAGAGTTACAACTGCATCTATCTCTCGTATCAAGTCATCATCAGATAGTGATTTGTCATATTTTGGGAAATCAGAAAGATGAATACTTTCAGGTGCATTTTCGTCTGCATTTACTACAAGATTTTGATAAATATCTTCAGCAACGAAAGGTACAATCGGAGCCATTAATTTTGTGAATGTAACGAGAACATCATATAAAGTGCTGTATGCTGCCTTCTTATCGATATCACTTTCACTTTTCCAAAAACGCCGCCGATTTCTTCGAACATACCAATTTGATAGGTCATCAAGAAAACGAAAGATTTCATCCATCAATTTAAAAACTTGAAATTTTTCGTAGTGGTCGGTTGCTGTTTTGACTAACTCGTTAACTTTGGCTAAAATCCATCTATCAAGTTGGGTTCTGTCAGAAAATTGAACTTTATCATTAATTGGGTCAAATCCATCTAGAGATGCGTAAGTAACAAAAAACGAATAGGTATTCCACAAAGTCAGTAGTTGTTTACGGACTTCATCAGCAGCGTGATAACCAAATAACAAATTATGTTCCGGATTTTGTGAAGCATAAAGCCAACGCATCACATCAACGCCCATTTTTTCTGCGGCGTCGTCAAACCATATTGCGTTTCCCCAAGATTTATGCATATCTCTACCAGTTTCATCCTTAACGAGTGCGTGGCCTAGTAAAGTCTTAAACGGAGCAGTATTTTCCATTTCAGCTGACATTGCTAAAAGCGAATAGAACCAATTTCTAAATTGCCCAGGGAAACATTCCACCACGAAATCTGCAGGAAACCACTTTTCCCAATATTCACGATTAGAATGATAATTCATTGTAGAATAGGGAACAATTCCGGCATCAAGCCAAGGATTTCCAACATCTGGAATTCGTGTCCCAATAAGTCCTGTTTCTGGATGTTTGATTTTCACTTTGTCAATCCAAGGTCTGTGTGGACTATTTCCTTCGAATTCATCCCAACCTTCCACTGCAAGTTCTTTTAATTCTTCTTTAGAACCTACAACGAAATACGAACCATCATCAAAAACCCAAATTGGAAGTGCTAATCCCCAAAATCGTTTTTTTGAAATCATCCAATCACCCATATTTTCGAGCCATTCGAGTTCTCGTTCGTTACCCCATTCTGGAATCCATTGAATATCATCTACAATATTCTTGATTTTATCTCGCCAATCCATATTGATATACCACTCGTCCACAATTCGGAAAACGAGTTCTTCTCCAGAGCGCCAACAATGTGGATAAATGTGAGGGTATTTCTCAATATGAAGTAACAATCCTTTTTCTTTGAGATTATCAATAATCTGAGTAGTAGTATCTGGATCTACAGCAGAAAGTCCAGAAAGCCAATCGAAACCTTTAATATATTTTGCTTCATCATTTAGTGGAGCGATATCAACAAGTCCGATTTTCTTTCCGATTTTGTTGTCAATATCCCCACATCCCGGAGCGATATGAACAATTCCGGTTCCTTCGCCTGCGACGACAATATCTTGTCCCATATTGTCTTTTCCACCATCAATTACTTTGTGGCAGGAAATACCAGTAACACCTTGTTCTTTCAAAACTTCTTTTACAAATGGATAACCACCGGGTTCACTTTGTGCTTCTAATTCATCGAACGGACCTTTATATTCCCATCCAACCATATCGGAACCTTTGAGAGTATCTAGAACGGTGTAACCTCCGTGCTCTTTAAAAATTTGCTCAATTGTCTTGAGCTTGGGGACATCCTTAACCCATTGTTTTTTATCTTTAAACTGCTTTTCAAGTCGTTGATACTGTAAATTTTCTTTTGCGAAATAGTAAATCGAACCGTCAGCTGCTTGGACTTTCAGGTAATCCAAATCAACATTTACTGCTGCAGAAACATTAGAAGTAAGTGTCCAGGGAGTTGTTGTCCAAACGAGTAGATTTTCATTTTCTCTATCTTTTAATGGGAATTGCACAAAAACAGCACGATGTGCGACAAGTTTTCGTCCTTCAATAATTTCCATTTGGGAATATGATGTTCCAGAACGACCTGACCACGGAACAACATCGGTTCCACTATAGATTTTACCTTCGTCAAATAGTTTTTTTAAGAATGACCAAATTGTATAATTATTCTCATCAGACATGGTATAATAAGAATTGTCCCAATCCATCCAATATCCCAGTCGGATTGACTGTTCGATCTGAATATTAGAATATTTTCTAACTCGTTCTTTACATTGATTTACAAAATTTTCAAGTCCATAGTCTTCAATATCGCGCTTGGATTTGAATCCGAGTTCTTTTTCAACTTCAACTTCAACCCAAAGTCCTTGGCAATCGAAACCATTTTGATACCGCATATCGTAGCCATTCATTGCGTGGTAGCGTTGGAATATATCTTTTAAAGTTCGACCCCAAGCGTGGTGTACTCCCATTGGGTTATTGGCTGTAATTGGACCATCTAAAAACGACCATCGCTTATTTCCGGTGTTCTTTTTCACCAATTTTTGGAAAGTATTTTCGGCTTTCCACTTGTTGAGAATTTTATGTTCTAGCGCAACAAAATCTGTGCGAGTATCTACTTTATTGAATTTTACTGTCTTTTTCATAAGCGGTAAATTTACTACTATTATTTTTATTGAAACAATTATTCTTCCGTCGGAAATAAAAAATATCATATCTTCTGTCTAAGTAAATTAAATTTAGATTATTTTGGAACATAATAGTAGATTAAATGTTTGAAAATCCTTGAGTATCTCAATAAATTTGCTTTATGGGAAAAACATATAAACAAGTATTAGCATTAGTTTTCATAACAATTATTCTATCAGGTTTGCGGTTTTTGTCGCTGGATGATGGATTCACCCTAATAAAGAAAAATAAGAATGTTGTATCAAATGGAATTGTATCTACTTCATTTGAGACTCGCCTAAAAACAATTATCAAGACTGAATATTCTGAACCCCAAATTATAGAGATTCAATTTGCTAAATATCTTTACGATAATCAATCAGCAATTTTTATTGATTCAAGAGATTCTATCGAATTCAACGATAGGCATATAAAAAATGCTATCAACATTTCTTATGAAGATGAATATTGTAGCTCTATTGAGGATTTGAATAAGTCTGAAATATTTGTTATTTATTGTAGTGGATTTGAATGTGATTTGAGCTTAGAGTTAGCAGAATATCTCGTATATGATGAGGATTTCAAAAAAATTCTAGTATTTGAAGAAGGATTACAAGGATGGCTAGAAAATGAGTTTCCTACTGAAAATGGAGAAATAATTCGATACCCTGAAACTAACAGCTATAAAAATTACATTATGATTATTCTGTATAGTTTAATTATTTTCATTGGATTGATATACTTTTATTTTCCGAGGTTAAGAAATAAAGGGTTTCATTTAAATAAATTCACAATTCAAATTTGCAGATTAGTTTTAGGAGTCCTTTTCATATATGCTAGTCTTGATAAAATAATAAATCCTGTTGAGTTTTCTGATTTAATTGATAATTATCATTTTACTCCAGTAATTCTAAATAACTTAATCGCATTATTTATACCGTGGATAGAAATGATACTTGGTCTTTGTCTAGTGTTTGGAGTATTTTTGGAGGGTGTCACTGTACTAACAATTGCCTTGTACGGTTTTTTTATACTATTAATATTTCAAGCAGTAATTCGTGGGATTGATGTTCATTGTGGATGTTTTAGTGTAACGGGTTTAAATGAAAATACTAATTTTCAGCTTGAGTTGATTAAAAGAATATTTGAAGATTTACTACTATTAGGAATGGCAATAATCGTATGGATTAGTACAAGTTCAAAAAACAAAGGATAAAATGAAGAAGAATTATAACAAGTTATTTATTTTTGCATTTATGCTGTTCGGTGTATTTGTTTTTGCTGAAGAGGTTGTTTCAAATCAAATTACTATATTTGGATCTACGAACCTTCACGGTGAAACAGAACCTTGTGGCTGAAAGAAAAAACCTTTGGGCGGTCTTGCCCGAAAAGCTACTATTGTTGATAAAGTAAAGTCAAATGGATCTTCAGTATTTATTGCAGATGCAGGAAATTTATTTTTCAAAACTGATAAATATCAGTCAGAAATGCTTAGTGACAAAGCAAAAGTTAGTGCTGATGTTATTTTAGAATCGTTTAACAAAATAGGTTGTGACGCTATTACTGTTGGATCAAAAGATTTTGCATTAGGGCTAGATCATTTACTTGGTTTGCAACAAAAAGCGGAATTTCCTTTCTTATCAGCGAATATTAAGGACAAAACAGGAAATCTAATTTTTGACCCATATACTATTGTGAACAAAGATGGAATTGATGTTGGTTTCATTGGATTAACTTCGATTTTTCAACACAATGACTTACAGGTTGACGATCCTTTTACAGCTCTCGATAATGTAATTGAAATGGTTCAAGATGGTTCTGATATTATTGTTTTATTGTTCCACGCTGACAAAAAGGATATTGGCGAATTTAACAAGAGAGATTATCCTATAAACCTAGTATTGCAAAGTAAAATTACAAGAAGATCTAGAGATGGAGGAACTGGCAAAATTCCAGTGTTTACTTGTGGTAGTAGAGGTAAATATTTATACAAATTCGATTTCACGGTTAGTGAAGGTGATATTCCATTTATAGATACATCAAAAAAAACTGAAGCTATTAGAGAAGCTAGAAGACAAATAAAAAGCTATGAGAGAAAAATTCAGCGAACACCTAAAAACTCTAAACAATACAAGCAGAAAATCATTGAATTTGAAACAGAAATTGGACTTTTAGAAACGGAAATTAATAATGCTGAAAATAAACTAGAAATTGAAATTATAGAATTAGATAAACACATTGTTGATAGGCCAGATATTTTACAGATTGTTAGTACTGGAAAAGATAAAATTGAAGCTTTAGGTGGAAGTAAAAATAAGAGACAAGAAGTAAAATCTAACAAAAAAACAAAGTCAGCAGTTCCTTTATTAGATCAGAATTAGATTATTGGAAATAAGAGTGTTGATTCAGAGAGAAAATGAAATTAATTTATTTTATGAGCAAAATTATTTGCATAGAAATTTAAATAGATTCTAAATTTAGGGGCTGGGTATCAATATGGATATGCAGTACAGATAAGGCGAAAGTAGCTCAGTTGGTAGAGCTCCACGTTGCCAACGTGGTTGTCGAGGGTTCGAGTCCCTTCTTTCGCTCAAAAGCCTCGTAAAGGGGCTTTTATTTTGGCGTCGTAGCCAAGTGGTAAGGCATCGGTCTGCAAAACCGCAATTCACCAGTTCGAATCTGGTCGACGCCTCAAGGCAATTGCCTTTTTGAAAGTAAATCTCAAGACATAACTCGAATGTGCCGAGGTGGTGAAATTGGTAGACACAAGGGACTTAAAATCCCTCGGTATTTGATACCGTGCCGGTTCGATTCCGGCCCTCGGTACGAGCAACTACCCCTGTAATTACAAGTAGTTACAGGGGTTTTTAATTGACTGAACCTCATCCAAAAAATACTAACTCTCCAGAAGTTACGAGTTTTTAATTATCAATTGTTATTATAGTATTGTTCTGTTTTTTTCATTGTATCTTGTTCGCACAAAATCAAATATGAACTCATCAAATAAGTACCGTAAATTTTAACATCAGATATTCATCAACAATTAGGAGAGACTGTGATTAATTACCCAAAAGTAACACTAGAAATTGCAACTGAACATGGATTGAAAAAAGAAGAATACAAAAAAATTCAACATATTCTTGGGAGAGATCCAAATTATGTAGAATTGGGTGTTTATTCGGTTATGTGGAGCGAACATTGTTCTTACAAAAGTTCAATTAAAATGCTTAAAACTCTACCGAGATCCGGAGATAGATTATTGGTTGAAGCCGGTGAAGAAAATGCAGGATTAATTGATATTGGCGACGGTAAAGCAGTTGCATTCAAGATAGAATCTCATAATCATCCATCTGCTATTGAACCATATCAAGGAGCAGCAACAGGAGTTGGTGGTATTATGAGGGATATATTCACGATGGGAGCCCGTCCGCTTGTATCAATGAATTCACTCCGTTTTGGTAGTCTTGAAAATTCTCGGAACAGATTTTTATTAGAACATGTCGTTGAAGGCATTGCAGATTACGGTAATTGTTTGGGAATCCCAACTCTCGGAGGAGAAGTTGTTATAGAAGATAGTTATGCAGGTAATCCGTTGATAAATGCTTATAGTCTTGGAATTGTAGATACAAATCACATTGCCAGCGCAATTGCAAAAGGAACAGGAAATCCTGTTTATATTGTTGGATCAAAAACAGGCCGTGATGGCATTCACGGAGCTACTTTTGCTTCGGTAGAACTTACAGCGGAATCCGAATCAAGAAAATCAAATGTTCAAGTTGGTGATCCATTTAAAGAGAAATTACTTTTAGAAGCATCACTGGAATTGTGCAAAAAATCTTGGTTAGTTGGAATTCAAGATATGGGTGCGGCTGGAATCACTTGTTCTTCTTCAGAAATGTCTGCAAAAGGAGAATGCGGAATTACAATTGATATAAATAAAGTTCCTCGAAGAGAACCGAATATGAACGCTTATGAATTATTATTATCAGAATCTCAAGAAAGAATGTTGGTCGTAATTGAAAAAGGATTTGATAAAGAACTCAAGGAAATCTTCGAAAAGTGGGATTTGGATTGTACTCAAATTGGAAATGTAAACGATACAGGAATGATAAAAGTTTATGAAGATGGAGAATTGATTTGTGATGTCCCATCCGAAACTCTTGTATTAGGGGGCGGGGCACCGCAATATGATATGCCTGTGTCTGAACCGGTTTATCTAGATAAAGCAAATCAATTTGATATTCACAATCTTGAAGAAATTACAGAATATAATAAATCCTTAGTTACATTATTATCGTCTCCAAATATCACAAGCAAACGGTGGGTTTATAATCAGTATGATTCAACTGTTCGTACAAATACAGTTCAAGCACCTGGTGGAGATGCAGGTGTGATTAGAATTAAAGATTCGCAAAAGGCGTTGGCGATGAGTACCGATTGTAATGGCAGATTCGTCTATCTTAATCCAAGATTAGGTGGACAAATTGCTGTTGCTGAAGCGGCACGAAATGTGGTTTGTGCTGGCGGAGAACCGATGGCTATAACTAACTGTCTAAACTTTGGAAATCCTGAAGACCCCGAAGTATATTGGCAGTTTAAGGAAGCTGTAACCGGTATGGGAGAAGCGTGCAGATCTTTCAATACACCGGTAACTGGAGGTAATGTTAGTTTTTATAATGAAAGTACAGAAAGCGCAGTTTATCCAACTCCTGTTATTGGAATGGTTGGACTCCTTGACGATGTAGCGCAGTCAACAACAATGGAGTTTAAGGATTCCGGAGATTTTATTGTTTCAATCGGTTCAATTAATGGAAGTCTGGGTGGTTCAGAATATCTTAAAACTATTCATAAACGAATCGAAGGACCAATTCCTCCGTTGAATTTAGAATTTGAAATGCGTGTGCAAGATATTTGTTTGGAAGCAATTAAATCTGGATTAGTTAAATCTGCCCACGATTTATCAGATGGTGGCTTAGGGGTGAATATCGCAGAATCTGTGATTAAAAGTAAATCAGGTCTTGGTGCAAAAATTAATTTTGCACGGAAGCTGAGAAATGATGAACTGCTGTTTGGTGAATGTCAGAGTGTTATTATTGTATCGATTGCTGAGAAACATTTAATTGATTTAGTTACTATCGCTCAACAATATGATGTCCCTACTCAAACTATTGGAAGAGTAATTGATGAACCAAAACTTGTTATCAACGATTTGATTAATATTGACAGAGATTCTTTAGAGGATGCTTATCATAATTCATTCGAGAAGATTATGGAGTAAATCTCAGTAATGAATTCCGAAAGCAATATTAAAATTCCCAAGTTATACTTTGATAATGATGCAAATTTGGATTTAATTCAGTCAACAAAAGTTGCGATTATCGGTTATGGCAATCAGGGTCGGGCTCAAGCATTAAATCTAACAAATTCTGGTGTGGATGTAGTTGTTGGCCTTAGAGAAAATAGCAGTTCTTCCGCTAAGGCACTAAATGATGGTTTAGTTGTAAAATCAATATCCGATGCAACTCAATGGGCAGATGTAATTTCTCTGCTAATTCCCGATCAAGTTATGGCTGATGCATTTAATTCTGAGATTAAAGAAAGTCTCAAAATAAATCAAACTATATTGGTGTCTCACGGATATAATGTTCACTATAAACAAATCCAACCACCGGATTTCATTGATGTTATTATGGTTGCACCAAGCGGACCGGGAAAACAGGTTCGTGAAGAATATGTTAACGGACGAGGAATCCCAAATCTAATTGCAGTCCATCAAGATTATACAGGAAACGCAAAGGACATTGCTCTTTCATACAGTAAAGCAATTGGAGGGACTCGTGCTGGAGCTTTCTTTTCAACTTTCAAGGAAGAAGTAGAAACGGATTTATTTGGAGAACAAGTTGTTTTAACTGGTGGAATACCAAAGCTAATACAGTCTGCATTTAAAGTATTGGTTGAAGCAGGATATCAGCCAATTACAGCTTGGTTTGTATGCTATTATGAGCTTAAAACGATTGTAGATTCTTTCCACCAAAAGGGGTTTGCTTTTATGAACAAAGCCATAAGTGATACCGCAGAATACGGTGGTAAAACTCGTGGTGCGAGATTGATTAATGATTCTGTTGAAAATGAAATGAGAACAATTCTAAAAGAAATTCAAACAGGTAAATTTTTTGATGAGTGGAGCAAAGAATCCGAAAAAGGATTACCAAATTTACAGAAAATGAGGGAGAACGACCGTAAAACTCTTATTGAAGAAATAGGACAATTTGTTATGAATCAAATCGCGAACAAAACAATAATTAAAAAATAATTGTGAAGAGTCTATTTTCCGTCGTTTTAAGGGTATTCACATCAATTGCACTTGTTATTTGTTTGCTTTCAGCCGAGGAGAATCCAAATGCTGAAGAGCTACTTTGGATGGGAATTGATGCGATGTATAATTACAAATTCCAGAGTTCAATTACTTTGTTAGATTCAGCTTATAGCATAAACCCTTCTCATCCTGTAATTCCATTTGTTACAATTGCAGCAAAATGGCAAGATGTTCAAACTACGGTTAGTTATGATTCGTCCTACGCAGTATTAAATCAAGAAATCGAAAAGACAATTCCTCTTTATAAAAAGCTCATTAGTCAGTATCCTGATTCTGCAGACTTTGTATTGTATTTGGGTTCTTCGTATGGACTAAAAGCTAGAGTTGCACTTGCAAAAAAAGAGTGGTTAAAAGTTATTTCATCTGGATATAGTGGTTATAGATTAGTAAACAAAGCACAGAAGATGAATCCAGATTTGAAGGATACTTTTATGCCTTTGGGCTTGATGGAATATTTCGCAAGTCGTTCATCTCTGCCAGTTCAGTTGGCTGCGGATTTAGTAGGAATTCACTCAAATAAAGAAGATGGATTAAACAAACTCAAAATTGCCGCTTTAGAATCAAAATACAGTTGGATTGAATCATCAAATGCGCTGACTTATGCCTATTTACATCTTGAGAAAGATTTTGAAGAAGCTTTAAAATGGGTGAGACCTCTTGTAGAGCATTTCCCGGAGAATCCGTTTTTCCTATTTTTAAAAGCTGAAGCATTGGCTAAACTTGATAGATGGGATGATGTCAAAATATTATATCCAAAATTGCATACTTTTATAGAGGATGGTCCATTTTTACAACAAAACGAGTCTCAACTTAAAATGAATTATATTGAATCACTTTATGAGTTTAATCAACGGAATTATGATGCAACAATCAAAAAAACTTCGTGGATGATAGAAAATTACTATATGGAATTTGATTGGCTTTTGGGATTTGCTCATTTGTTAAGAGGTAATTCATATAAAGAATTGGGGATGTTAAATAAAGCATATTGGGATTATGAAATAGTTACAAAGCTAGATAATAATTATCCAGAAGTAGAAGAAGCAAAAGACCTTATAAAGAAGCTGAAGTGACTAAGAGAATTGGAGAAAATGAGAGAAAAACAGATAACAGTTAATGGTTATTGAGAAATTTAAGATAGAAAATTGTCAGAATCTCCGATTAGTATAATTGCGCTGAAAACTCCTTATTGTCCTAAAAAATGTTTCTTAATTGAATCTTTTAATGCACTTGATAAAAATGTTGGTACTGCATTTCCAATTTGTAAATTTTTATCACTTCTTGTACCATAGAAAACATAATTATCTGGAAAACATTGTATTCTTGCTCCCTCTCTTGTCGTAAGTGGCCTTGGCGCTTTCGGATGAATACATCTTGAAGATGAAGGAGTACTTAAATTTCTTGTAATTGTTGTACTTGGTCTATTCCACCAAAGCCTACAATAAGTATTTGCAAAACCACTTTTTGGTCTTAATTCTTCAGGTAAATCATTTGGAGTTCCGCCATCAGGAAGTTTTTCCATAATCTTCACTAAATTCTCATTATTATTTGGAGCGTTATGATCCATTAATTTTTCATGAGCATTTTTTCTCATCAATTTTTGAAATTCATTTGCTGGTTCAGTAGAATATTCAAAACTTTCTTCACTGCTTTTAATAAATGGAAGGTCGCTTATCGCTTCTGCCAAAGTTAAATATGGTTTTAACTCTTGTGTCAAAAGGGTTTGCCCTTCTTCTGGATTATAGTGTGTTGGCTCAGGATAACTAAATTTGGAATTAAGTTTTGTTCCTATCATTATAACTCTTTCTCTTACTTGCGGAGCTCCATAATCTGCAGAATTAAAAACTTTATAAACAACTTTATATCCTAATGATTCAAACAAAGAGATTATTGTTTTTAATAATTCTCCACCTAGCATAGATAAAAGACCTTTTACATTCTCAAATAAGAAGACTTTTGGATCTATCTCTTTGAGAATCCTATAATACTCTTGAAACAATTTACCTTTTGGGTCATCTATCAATCTTTTACCAACTGTTGAATATGATTGACATGGTGGTCCTCCAACTATTAAATCAATTTCCCCTTTTTTTATTCCGAAATCTTTTTCTAAGTCTTCAATTCCAAATTCTTTAATATCTTTGCAATAAACTTTTACAGAAGGATGATTTAGCTCATATGCTTTTGCCATGTTCGGTAATATTTCATTTGCTGCAATAATTTCAAAATTATCATTATGAGCAAAGCCAAAACTTAATCCTCCAACTCCTGCAAATAAATCTATAATTTTAATTTTCTTAGCCATAGTTATGCTTTATGAAAAAGATAAATCAGTATATTTAGGAGGATTTTCAGTTAGTTTCCAAGCAAAATAATTTTGATCTATATTAAAAACTGTTTGACCTTCCATTTGTTGTCTTGTTATCCAGTTAACACTATCATCATCAATTTCATCTATTTTTACGAAAGCGACTTGCCCATTAAATAAATCAAAATGAATTACCATTGAAGAAATGTTTTCTTCACTTTTGATTTTTATAGCTTCCAAAACTTTATGTTGTTTAATGTCGTTAATCCCCTGAAATCCTGATTGAACTTCAACTCTAACTTTTTCACCATTTTTTAAATTGATTTGTAAATCTGCTTTTGGTGTTCTTTTGAAAGTCTCAATATTTACTAAATCGTCATCTCCGATTAAATCGATATTCTCAATATCAACTTCAAAAACTTGACTTAAAGCATTTAAAAATATGAGGAAATTACAAAACCACGCATCCATGAAAAATAAACCCCTTCTGGTCTTCTGCCTTGATTGTTTAATCTTACAATGATGTTATGAGTTTTTAATTTGTTAAAAACTGTTTTTATGTTTTCATCACAAAACAAATCTAAGTCTTCAACTTTTATATCTTCAACAACTAAATCATTTATTTTTGTAACGATTTTAAGAAGTCTATCATTAAGTAAATCAATATAATTATAATCAACTGTTGGAACTATATCTTTTGCTGCAAAAAATGCCTTAACTCCATTTTGGTTTGTAAAGCCAAGTATTTCTCTATATTCCTTGAAATATTTTGTATCTATTAGTGTCATATTGTTTCCCATAAAAAGTAAAAGTTATTTGTATTATATAAGTTTTGTCTTTGTTGCAAGATTAAAATTCGTTTTCGTAGCGTAGCGGAGAAAACATCAGTTATCCCTCTTTTATATAAAAAAACAAATTCATTCCCCTTTTTAGAAAGCCTATCATTATTTTAAATCTTAGAAAAATATTTTTTGAATTGCACATAATGTCTATATATACGACCTATGGCGTTTATTTTTCCCTTATGTCTTTGAAAGAATTACAATATGTTTTTATTGTGTATTCTATATCTTTTTTTAAGTAACAAATTCTTATATTCATCCAAGGTCAGCATGATTAAATTTAGTCAAATTCTCTTGTATCATCAAAACATTATTAATGCATAAAAATGCAATAAATTTACTTATGATAAAATTATCGTCAGGGTTCAAATATCTAAAGTAAAATAGGGTCTTGTACTCCTGCTTGCTCAAAACCTCTTGCTCTAAGTGCCCAAGAATCACATTGTCCGCATTACATAGCCATTTGCAGAAACCAAATAGTCTGTAATGTGATGTTCTAATCATTTTTCTTTAGTATCTGAACTCATAATCTTTGTTAACTTTCCTCATAATAATACGAGTAATCAATTCCTTTCATAAACATTTCTTGGTTGTCGATTTGATTAGTTAGTGCATTTTTTAGCAACTTTTTTAAGATGTTGCTGTTTGCTGAACTTTTTACCATTGCGTTCATATAATCTGCTTTGCTTATTTTGCTCCAATCAATGCAATATTTCAGGCGTTTTTTCAATATCAAATCCAGCCATATACGGGTAGTTCTGCCGTTGCCTTCCATAAATGGATGTGCAATGTTCATTTCTATATATTTCTCAACAATTTCATCAAATGTATTTTCTGGCATTTCTTCTATTTGTTTTAATGTAGCACCAAGGAATTTTGAAACTGCAAATCGAAATCCGCCTTTCGAAATGTTTTTTTTTCTGATTTGTCCGGCAAAATCGTACAGCCCACCAAACAAATAAGCGTGAATTTGTTGTAACCCTTTGGTTGTGCCAACCTCTATGCTGTTGATAAAAGAACTTTCAAAAAGTGCATAGGCCTTTGTTTTGCTTTTTCCATCAATGCTTTCATCGCTAAAGGTAAACCATTCGATGAAACGGTTGGCTTTTGTTCCGGGAAAACTTTTACCTAAAGTAATTATACCATTGTAATCAAGCATATCGCTCATTCTCTTTTTACCATCAGGTGCAAGAAGTTTCAACTGGGTAGTGGCACTAACCAGTTGGCTGTTTTCTCTCTTTAACTTGGCTTTAAGGTATTTCCAATAGTTGCGAGTTTTTGTATAGTCGTTTTGGTTGGTAAGAACGGCTACTATATCTAATACAGAAAACCACCACTTGGAGTTTTGCTCATCCCATAAAGCCCGTACTTCGCGGTCGTCAAAAAAGCGTATGGATATTTTTTGCTGTTCGTTCATTTTAGACCTTGATTAATTCTGGTATTTTTGATTGCTTTTGCAAGATGTACATCTTCTAAGTTGATAAGTGCTTTAATATCAAACATAATCGAATTTAGTCATATTCTCTTGTATCATCAAAACATTATAATGCGATAAATTTAACAATGATAAAATCATCGTCAGGTTTCAAATTTCTAAAGTAAAATCGGGTCTTGTATTCCAGCTTGCTCAAAACCTCTTGCTCTAAGTGCGCAAGAATCACATTGTCCGCAAGGAGTATCTTCCATTTCATAACAACTCCAAGTTAAATGAAGCGGAGCGTTCAATTCATTTGCCTTTACAATTATTTCTTTTTTCGACAGATCAATAATTGGAGTAATAATTTTTATTTGTGTTTCAGGTTTTGTGCCTTTCTCGATAGTTTTCTCAAAAGCATCGTAGAAAGTTCTTCTGCAATCGGGATATCCTGATGAATCTTCTTCAACAGCTCCGATATAAATTGCGTTTGCATTTATAACTTCTGCCCAGCTTGTTGCAATAGCCAAAATATTGGCATTCCTAAACGGGACATAGGAAATTGGTATTTTAGAATTATCCAAATCCGCATTTGGTACTGGAATAGTGTTATCCGTCAAACACGAACCACCAATTTCATTCAAATAGTTTATATCAACTACTAAGCGTTCTTGCACTTCATAATAATCGGCAATATCGGTAAATGCCTTCAATTCCCGTTTTTCAGTTCTTTGACCATAGTTAAGATGAAGAAATGCTAAATCATAATCATCACAATTTGCAAATGCACTTGTAACACAACTATCCATTCCTCCTGATACTAACACGATTGCCTTTTTCAAATCATACTCCTCTGGTTTTGTGATCCCAAATAATTTTATGAAGTTGCAATTGCAGGCGACAATCCAAGTTATCTTCTAAAATCCACGAAGCAAGTAGTTTCGGTGAAATTGTTTTAAAAACCGGTGCTAACAATACGGTACATTTATCTAGCAAATTATATTCAATGAGTTTTGATTTAGTCCATTCATAATCATCAACATTTCCGATAACAAATTTTACTTCATCGTGAGGTTGAAGCTCATCTATAATTGACCACAAATTATTGTTATCCATTTTACTTGATGGACATTTGAAATCTACAAATTTTATAACTTCTCTCGGAACAATAGTGGTAGAAATTGAACCGTTAGTTTCAAGTAGGACAGTATAATTATTTGAGATTAACTGTTTCATAAGAAAAACTACATTTTCTTGTAATAAAGGTTCTCCGCCTGTAATTTCGACTAACTTACAGTTGTATTCTCCGATTTTATTTAGGATTTCATCAATCTTCAAAGCTGAACCATCTTCGTATGCATAGCCAGTATCACAATATGAGCAACGAAGGTTACATTTTGCAAGTCGAATAAAAATGCAAGGTTTACCTGCATGAGTTGACTCTCCCTGAATGCTGTAAAATATCTCATTAATGTTCAATATCATACAATAATTTAGTATGTTATATGGGATTAGCCCAACAGATAGATTGAAAAATTAATTAACTCAATCACAAATCTTGTAGGAAGTATCCAGCAAAAACCATGACACGGAAGAGACATAGTATTCAGTAAAAATATAATTGTATTATTATATGTGAGATTAATAAATTCATAAAATAAATAAAATAGAATCGTATAAAATATATGTAATCATCATATATTTAATAGCTCGATATTAAAGAGTATTTGTTGAGTATCATTAATAATTGATTGTCAATTTGAATGTTATTCTAAAACTCTCTTTAAGATGAGTGTTAGGCGAATCATAGGTAATGGTTCGGATAGTTAAGTTAATTAAAGGAATATCATGTCAGATATAAAACAGGGAACCGTTAAATGGTTCAACAATACTAAGGGCTTCGGATTCATTGAATGTGAAGGTGAAAAAGACTTATTTGTTCATATGAACGATATCATTATGGATGGATATAAAACTCTTCAAGAAAATCAAAAAGTAGAGTTTGAAATTGGTGAAGGTCGTAAAGGACCAGCTGCTAAAAATGTGAAGCCTGTATAGGGATCCCTTTTTAAGAGGTCAATATAGAATTAGTGTAAAAGCCACCTCATTGAGGTGGCTTTTTTGTTTATAGAATTTGCTGGAAAATTAAAGATAGTATCAAACCTTAAATCATTATTAAAATTAATGCTGAATTTTATAATAAATAACTGAATTGAGACAATAAAATTGTTTCTAATACAATTACAACTTTTAACATAAAGAATTAGACAGGAGAGAAATATGGCAAAAATAGTATCAACAATCATTTTTTGTATTGTGTTTCTGGTTGCTCAAGATGAAGTAAACTATTTTGAGTTAGCAAAAACAAATTTCAATGAAAATAACTTAGTTTTTGCATTAGAACAGATAAACTTGGCTCTACAATCTGACTCAACAGATGCAGAGATTTGTGCGTTTGCTTATGAGATTGCTTTTAAGTTAGATGATTTAGACCAAGCATATCAGTTTATCAGAAAAGCTATTGATTTGGATAAAGCAAATGAGGAATATCGTAATAAATGGAAAAGTCTAGATGAAATCAGAAGTAAACTTAACGAAGCACAGAAATCATTTGAGAGTGGTTATTCAGATGAGGCGATTTCTATCTATGGCAAGAGTATAATAAATCATCCTACATTTGCATTGTTTTATTACAATCTTGGAATGATCTATTATAAACAAGATGATTTTGATAATGCTGTATATAATTTCAAAGAAGCTCGTTCTATTAATCCTTATGTTGATAAATATGATAGTGCTATTTTAATGATAGCACAAAAATTAACTCAAACAGGTATCGAACAAGACCGTCGTAAAGATTACGATTTGGCTATTGTTAATTATAAAAAATCAATTGAATATTATCCGAATTATACAGAAGCTATTTTTCGTCTTGGATTAGTGTTATATAAAGTAGGTGATTTTGAATCTGCAAAATCAACACTCCAGTCCTTATTGGATATTGATACTACACATATTCAAGCTTTGAAGTTACTTGGTGATACTTATTCAAAATTGGGTGATAAAAATGGAGCAATTGAATGGTATCGAAAAGCAGTTGAAATCAATCCAAATTATGATAAAGCACATTACTCTCTCGGCAGAACCTTAATGAGTGTTGGAGATAATGAGGGTGCAATTCAGTCGTTAAATAAAGCAGTAGAGGTAAATCCGACTTACTCAAAAGCTTATGAAACTTTAGGTGCGATATATCAGAGCACAGAGCAAGTAGATTTAGCAATACAAAATTATGAACTTTCAATAGCTAATTTAGACCCCCGTAAGAAAAGTGGATATGTAGTTTATTATCGTTTAGCACTTGCGTATAATGAGAAACAAGAATATGAGAAAGCTAAAGAAGCAGCTAAATCTTCTATAAATATCAAACGAAATTATGCTGCAGCAAATTTTGAACTCGGAATTGCAGAAATGTACCTTTGTAATGAAGTAGCATCGAAAGATGCTTTTGAAAAAGCCAAAAAGGATAGAAATTACAGGAAAAGTGTTGAAAGTTATCTGAAAAATTATAAATATTACTCAAAAGACTGTAATTAATAGTAATATTTACAAAATTTGATTATTAGAGGGCGATTTATTCGCCCTTTTTGTTTTATTTTTAGGTATGATAAAAGCAGTAATTTTTGACTTAGATAACACATTACTTGATTTTCTGAAAATGAAAACTCAAGCAGTTGACGCCGGTATTCAAGGTATGATTGAAGCCGGGTTTAATATTAATCCTAAAACAGCAAAGAAGAAAATCTTCAAGATATACGAAGCAGTTGGGTGGGAACATCAAGAAGTTTTTGATGATTTTATCCAGTCTGAACTTGGTGAGAAAAACTACAAATATCTCGCTGCAGGTATCGTTGCTTATCGAAAAGCAAAAGAAGCATCTTTGATTCTTTATCCAACTGTCAATCTAACTTTGATGACATTGTCTAAAATGGGATTAAAACTCGGAGTGGTTTCAGATGCTCCAAGCAGGGAAGCGTGGATTAGGATTTGTTCTCTCAACATGCATCATATTTTTGATGAAGTAGTTACTTTTGACGACACTAAAGTCCGGAAACCATCTCCTGAACCATTTAAACGGATAATTGATTTGCTGAAGATTTCACCTGAACATATTCTGATGGTTGGAGATTGGCCTGATCGAGATGTTATCGGTGCAAAAGAAGTCGGTATGAAGACTGCATTTGCAAAATATGGTGATAGTTTCGGTACACAACACTCGGGTGCAGATTACGATTTAGACGATTTATCAGAACTAATTGAAATTGTAAAAACAGAAAATGATTGATGTTGTTTATCGGTAACGATATAGCTGAAGTCAGGAGAGTTTGCAAACTGATTGAAAAAAAAGGTGATGCGTTTTTGAACCATATTTTCACTAAAAATGAGATTGAATTCTGTTCAACAAAACAACATCCCGAAATCCACTATACTGGCAGATTCTCAGCAAAAGAAGCTGTAAAAAAAGCGTTACTTTCTGCAAAGCTGGTGAGATCAATTCCACTAAAACAAATCGAGATAACTCGCGAAATTGATGAAAGTCCGCAAGTGAATATATTTGCTAAATTTGAAGTGGATATTACGATAAAAGTGTCAATATCTCATACAGATAAATACGCAACCGCAGTAGCCATTTTGGAGGTAAAATGATACCGGTTCTTTCCGAAGACAATGCACGAAAATTGGACAAGAAAACTGCATCAAGCGGACATTTATCCGAACCTGAATTAATGGAAAACGCTGGAAGAAAAGTTGCAGAATATTTCATAGAAAAAGTAAGTCATCCATTCAAGCAAAAAGTTGTAATTGTTTGTGGTAAAGGGAATAATGGTGGCGATGGAATTGTAGCACATTACTATCTCCAACAATTCGGAGTTGATTCCACTTTATTACTCATTTCCAAATCTCAACTTGAAAGCGATTTGTTTAGTTGTTACGCAATAGAATCAGAAACGATAAAATATTTCGACGATTTAACCAATAATGAAAAATATGATTGTGCAATTGACTCAGTTTTTGGGATAGGACTTAAAAGAGAAATAACCGGCAAATATAGAGATGTGATTCAATTTATTAATTTGCATTCCAAGATTATTGCTGTAGATATTGCATCTGGTTTGTATTGCGATACAGGAAAAATTGGTGGAGTATCAGTAAATGCTGATGTTACAATCACGATGGGATATCCTAAACTTGGGCAGTTTCTAAATGACGGAATTACTTGTTCTGGTAAAGTTGAAATCGTTGATATCGGGTTCAAGGATATTGACGACGAAGACCTTACTGCATTTCAAATAGATGAAAACGATATTGCAAACAAATTGAAATCTTACCCTCCAAGTTCTCACAAGTATTCTCGAGGGAGAGTTGGAATATTATCGGGCTCAATAGGAATGACCGGTGCAGGAATTCTTGTTAACCAAAGTGCTGGTAGAAGTGGGTGTGGAATTATCCGAACTGCTGTTCCAATGAGTTTGAATACAATTTTTGAAACTTCATTAGTCAATTCAATTACAAATCCGATTGATGATAAATCTCGTGGATATTTGAATTTTGACAATTACACAAAAGTAAAAGAGTTAGCAGATTGGGCAGAGATACTCATTGTTGGACCAGGGTTGTCAACTGAAATAGATTCACAGAAGTTGATTTCTCGAGTTTTAATTGAAACTAAAAAACCTACGGTTTTAGATGCGTCAGGGTTTGAACCACTCGTAAGTGGATTATTGAAAATAAGTGATTTACCAAAACAAACAATACTAACTCCTCATATCGGAGAATATTCTCGGATTTTTGGATTTGATGCTCTACAAGTCAAAGATAATCCTGCAGAAGCTTGTAAATTAATTATCGAGAAACTTGATGGTAGAACATTGCTTTTGAAAGGTAATCCAACCATAATTGTTTCATCAAGTGGGAAATTATATTTTGTGAATAACGGAACTCCAATTTTAGCAACTGCAGGAACAGGCGATGTCTTAACAGGGATTATCGGTGGATTATTGGCACAACAATATTCCGCAGACGATTCTGCAATAATTGGAGCGTTTGTTCACGCTGAAGCAGGTCGGATGTTTGAGCAAGAAATATCACAAATTGGATTAGTCGCATCAGACCTTGTTGAATTGATTCCCGAAGCTTTTCAGAGGATTTTGGATGCCAGTTAAATCTATCCGAACTTGGATATTTTTTGCATACGGATTGGTTATTTTATTGCTGTCTTCAATCCCTGCATCTGAATTTCCAAAATCTAGTTTTTGGGTATTTCTTTCACAAAACGATAAGTTTGTCCATTTCACAGAATACGCAATATTCGGATTTTTGTTATTAAATGTTCTGAAGTTGGATAGAATCAAAGGAAAACAGATTGCAATTTTGATTTTTATTTTGTTATTTTTCCCGATTGCGGATGAATTATTGCAGAGTTTTATTCCTCGCCGGATTCCTGATATTCAAGACGGTATTGCTGATGTAGTTGGTGGATTTGTTGGAGTTGTAATCCGTTCATTTTGGAAGTGAAATGCTAAAATCCCTGCACATAAAAAACCTAGCTATTATTGAAGAACTAAATGTGGAATTTCATAAAGGACTAAACATCATCACTGGCGAAACTGGTGCTGGTAAATCTATTTTGATTAATGCCATTAACTATTTACTAGGTGAACGATTTTCTAAAGATATGATTCGCACTAGCGAAAAAAACGGAGTGATTGAAGGAGTTTTCCAAAATGATAGTATTCCGACTACAATCCGTCGTGTGTTTAATCAATCCGGTGCATCAAAATGTTTTATTGACGAAGAACCTGTTTCGTTGGAATTATTAAAAGAGAAATCAGAAAATTTGGTGGATATGCACGGACAACACGACCACCAACGATTATTAAATCCCCTAAACCATCTGAAAGTTCTAGATTCTTATGGAAATTATAGAATAGATTTGCAAGAAATTGCTTCACTTTTCAAAAACATTAACGATTTATCTTTTGAAATTAAGAAGCTAAAATCGGAAAATGAGAGACTAAAAGAAAAAAGAGAACTTAACGAATTTCAGCTAAAGGAACTATCGTTAATTCAATTGGAAATTGGTTTAGACGATGAATTAGAAAAAGAATATCGTTTCTTAACAGAAGCTACCGAGATTAAAGAGAAATTGCAAGAAGCTAATCAGCTATTGAATGATAATTTAATTTCATCTGCTATGAATATTGTGTCAGATATTTCGCACCATAAACAGGAATATCAAGATTTAGAATCGCGTTTGGATAAAACTCAAATTGAATTGAGTGATATCCGCGATGAGATAGAAAATTGCAATAATTCAATTTCCATCAACAATGAACGATTATCAGAAGTCTCAGAAAAACTCGAACATATCGAAATGTTGAAACGAAAGTATGGAGGTTCGCTTAAAGCTGTATTGGATTACAGAACTCAATTACAAGAAGAAATCGAGTTATCCGATACGAGTTCAATTAACATTTCGAAAATCGAAACAGAGTTATCAGAAACTCAAAATCAATATTTTCGGATTTGTGATGAAATTTCAGATAAAAGAAAAAAAACGGCTATTATCTTAGAACAAAAGATAACTGAGGTTTTACAAAAAATGGATATGCCGAATATTCAGTTCAAAATTGATTTACTGCGCATTGACAACTCAGAAATATCATTAACAGGATTGGACAAATGCGAGTTTTTCATTTCTACAAATATTGGTGAGAAATTACGACCATTGGTAAAAGTAGCATCTGGTGGTGAACTTTCTCGGATTATGTTAGCTATCAAAATGGAATTGAAGAACAAGGATGTGGTGGACACGATGATTTTTGACGAAATTGATTCTGGGATATCGGGTTCAACTGCTGAGAAAGTTGGAAACATTATTGAAAAATTAGGTAATATTCATCAGATATTATGTATCACACATTTACCTCAAATCGCAGGAAAAGGTAAAGTTCATTTTAAGGTCAAAAAAGAACAAGATGATAATCGAACTCGGAGTATAATTCATCAATTGGATGTAGAATCTAGAGTTGAGGAAATTGCATTTCTGATTAGTGGGGCAAAAATATCTGAATCTAGTAAAGTTCAAGCAAAACAATTATTGGGGAAAAACTAATGGATAAAATTATTGTAAACGGTGGAAATCCACTTTATGGTGAAGTTGAAATAGGCGGTGCAAAAAATGCAGTTTTGCCGATTATGACAGCAAGTATTTTAACTCCCGGAATTTATACTTTAAATCGTGTTCCAAATCTTCGGGATACGCGAACTATGGCAAATCTGTTGGAAATAATCGGTGCCAAAGTAACCTACGAAAAAGGAACGATGGTGATTGACTCAAATTCGTGCAATAATCCGACAGCTCCTTACGATTTGGTCAAGACTATGCGGGCATCATTTTATGTGCTTGGACCATTTATGGGTAGATTTCAGCACGCAGAAGTGTCTTTGCCGGGAGGATGTGCTTGGGGTCCGCGCCCTGTGGATTTGCATCTAAAAGCCATTGAAGCGTTGGGTGGAACGGTATCGCTTGAAAGTGGAAATATTGTTGCAGATGGACAACTGAAAGGTGCTGATATTTCATTTGATATTTCCAGTGTTGGAGCTACTGGAAACGCATTGATGGCATCGGCAAAAGCTGATGGAATTTCTACAATTTCAATTGCCTCAAAAGAACCAGAAATTACATCGCTTGCAGAATTTCTAATTAAAATGGGAGCAGATATCACTGGATTGGATAGCGACAAATTAACAGTAGTTGGAAATCCAAATTTAAAAGGTGATTTTGAGTTTGATATTATACCCGACAGAATTGAAGCTGGAACATTTTTAATAGCAGTTGCACTTTGCGGAGGTGAAGTAACGCTCACTAATGTCAATCCAAATCATCTGAATATTGTATTATCAAAGTTATCAGAAGTCGGAGTTAAACTCGATATTGGAGAGGATACAATTACTGTAAAAGCTCCCAAAAAGATAAATTCTGTAAATATAACAACGGCACCTTATCCTGGATTCCCTACAGATTTACAAGCTCAATGGATGGCGATGATGTCCAAATGCGATGGAAGTGCAGTTATTATTGATGAAATTTACAGAGACAGATTTACTCATATTGCGGAATTATCAAGATTGGGAGCAAACATAACTCTTGAGGATAATGTAGCTGTGGTTACCGGAGTAAATAAATTGAAAGGTGCGCCTGTTATGTCAACAGATATCAGAGCGAGTGCATCTTTGATACTTTCGTCGTTGGCGGCTGAGGAAAAAAGCGAAATATCACGAGTGTATCACATTGACCGAGGATATGAAAATATAGAGGAAAAATTTAGAAATTTGGGTGCAGATATGTACCGAATTTCTAAGTAAGAGAATTAATAAATGGCTTCACAAAAAAGATTATTTTTAATTGACGGTATGGCACAGTTGTATCGGTCGCATTTTGCGATGATCAACAATCCACTTATCACAAAAGATGGCAGACATACATCAGCGATTTTTGGATTTATGAATATCCTTTTCAAACTAATTCGTGATGAAAATCCCGATTATTTAGCTGTTATTCTTGACAGTAAAGAACCGACATTTCGCCACGAACTTTATACTGAATATAAAGCAACTCGCGAAAAAATGCCTGATGAACTTGTTGAACAATTGGAACCTTTGTTTGATGTTTTGAAAACGGCAAATATTCCAATGGTTAAGAAACCAGGTTATGAAGCCGACGATATTATCGGAACTCTAGCCAAACAAGCAGAAGAAAACGGTCTGCAGACTTTTATGGTTACTGGCGATAAGGATATGATGCAACTCATCACGGATAATGTGTTTATGTTGGCTCCGGGGAATCGTTTTAGACCAACTACAATTTACGATAAAGATGGTGTTGTGGAAAGATGGGGAGTTCCGCCAGAAAAAATCATAGATTTATTGGCTTTAATGGGAGATTCTTCTGATAATATTCCTGGAATCGAAGGTGTTGGACTAAAGACTGCTACTAAATTGCTAAAAGAATATGGTGATATGGAATCAGTTCTTGACCATGCAGAAGATGTAAAAAACAAACGAGTTAAAGCGGGACTCGAAAATGGTAAAGAAATTGCTCATCTGTCCAAGGATTTAGTAACAATTAAACTAGATGTTCCAGTAGAATTACACATTAACGAGCTCAAACGACAGCCGATGGATGCAATAAAACTTGCGAAGAAATTTGAAGATTTAGAGATGTTCTCATTAATCAAGCAAATAGTATCTACAACTGAAGATTCTCCATCTGAAATTGTTGAAGTTGAAAAGCATTATTCAAATGTGATGAATAATGAACAATTAAAGCAAATGATAAAAGAACTTCAAAAAGCTGATATCATTTCGTTTGATCTGGAAACCACTTCTGTAGAAGCACTTCGAGCAGATATTGTTGGATTATCATTTTCTGTGAAATCTAATTATGGTTGGTATATTCCAGTTGAATATCCTGAAAAACCGCAGGAGTTGTTTGCTAGTTTCGGTTTGGACGAAATCCTAAAAGAACTCAAACCAATTTTAGAGAATTCTGGAATCAAAAAATGTGGTCAAAATTTGAAATATGATGCACTTGTTTTAAGTCGGTATGATATTAAGCTTAATGGAATTGAATTTGATACTTTGATTGCTTCGCATTTACTCCATCCTGAATACTCGTCTTACAAACTCGAATCTCTTTCTGCTGAATATCTAAAATATAGAATGGTGCCGATTACTGATTTGATTGGCTCAGGTAGTAAGCAAAAATCTATGGAAGAAGTTCCGTTAAAAGATATCTCCTTTTATGCTTCAGAAGATGCTGATATTGCTCTTCAGTTAACGCAACTTATGCAAAAGAAGATTGATGATGAGCAACTTCACGAAGCGTTTTATAAAATCGAAATGCAATTGCTTCCGGTTTTGGTGGAGATGGAACGCAACGGTGTTTATGTAGATTGCGACTATCTCAAAAAACTATCCGAATCTTTTGGGGAGAAAATTGAGGTTTTGGTTGAAGATATCCATAAATTAGCTGGAACAGAGTTTAATGTAAATTCTCCACAACAATTAGCTAATATTCTGTTTGATATTTTGGAACTCAAACCTGTACGAAAACGAAGCACTGATGTAAATGTTTTGGAGATTCTCAAAAATCATCATCCATTACCGGAACAAGTATTGAAATATCGCCACCTAAAAAAATTGAAATCCACTTATGTTGATGCGTTGCCGGAGTTGGTGAATCCGAGAACAGACAGAATTCACTCATCGTTTAATCAAACGATTGCATCAACTGGAAGACTTTCCTGCACGCATCCGAATTTTCAAAATATACCTATTCGAACGGAAATGGGCAGAGAAATCCGAAAAGCTTTTACTCCACAGAATGAAGATTGGGTTTTGCTTTCTGCAGATTATTCGCAAGTAGAACTCCGTGTTATGGCTCATTTAAGCAAAGAACCAGCATTGTTGGATGCGTTTGAAAATGATGAGGATATTCACTCTAAAACGGCATCTTTAGTTTATGGAATTTCGCAGAATGAAGTTACTCCGGAACAACGAAGGACAGCTAAAATTGTGAATTTTGGAATTATGTATGGAGCCGGTCCTTACAGAATGTCGCAGGAGTTGGGAATTCCGATGATGCAAGCAAAAGAGTTAATCAATTCCTATTTCAATACTTATCCCGGGATTCGAGCATATATAAACCAAACAATACAAGAAGCTAGAGAAACTGGATTTGTTACCACTTTGGGTGGACGAAAACGCAATGCTAAACGATTGTTTTCTGGTAGAGTTCAAGAAGTGCAAGCTGAGGAACGAGCAATTGTAAATATGCCCATTCAGGGAACTGCGGCAGAACTGATTAAATTGGCGATGATTCGTATTCATAATAGATTATTTGAGAATAATTATCAAACAAAAATGATTTTGCAAGTCCACGACGAATTGCTGTTTGAAGTCCCAAAGACAGAGCTTGATGAAATAACAAAAATAGTAGTGAATGAAATGGAAAATGCTATGTCATTAGATATACCTTTAAAAGTAGATTATGGCATTGGACAAAGCTGGTATGAAGCACATTAGGAATGGGAGAAACAGTAAAACAAGACGGGATATGACAATTAACAATAATTGAAATGAAAAAGAAAATGAAGAAAACCATTTTATTTGCACTTGCTCTTGGATTAGTTGCGTTTTGGAGTTGTGAAGAAGCAACCGAACCTGACACCACTGCACCAACTGTTGTAATTACCTCACCTGTTGAGGATGCAACACTTTCGAGCGCCACGACCATACGAGTAGATGCAACCGATGATATGGGTGTTGACAAAGTAGAATTTTTAATTGATGGGCAAGTTATAGCAACTGATACCGAAGAACCGTGGGAATATTTGTGGCAAGTCAGTTATTATGCTGATGATGCAACTCATTCTATTTTAGCCAAAGCAACAGATGAAGCTGAAAATATAGGACAAAGTGATTTGGTGCGTGTATTTGTATCTGAAAACGCAGAAGAAACTCCTACTCCTTTCTCTCCCGCAAACGGAGAAATACTTGCTGATACAAATATTGTAGCTCTTATTTGGTCAATACTTGCAGGAGGAGAAGAATACATTGTTTTGGTTTCTTCAAATCCTGAATTTACAGACACCGAATATAGTATAACCACCTCAGACACGACAGTAACTACGGATGCTTTAGCCGATGGATATCATTATTGGAAAGTGCGAGCCAAGAATAGTGTGGGTAATTATGGTGAGTGGTCGAATTATTTTACTTTCGAAATCACAGGACCTGAATCACCAACATTATTATCCCCTGATAACGGTGAGGTGATTGCTGATGCTGAAATTGCTGAATTAGTTTGGTCAACTTCAGAGTTCGCAGTAGCCTATGATGTTATTGTATCTTCCAGTTATAATTTCACAGACACAGAATATAGTATAACCACCTCAGACACGACAGTAACCACGGATGCATTATCAGATGGAATGCATTATTGGAAGGTAAGAGCGAAGAATAGTGTGGGTAATTATGGTGAGTGGTCGAATTATTTTACTTTCGAAATCACAGGACCTGAATCACCAACATTATTATCCCCTGATAACGGTGAGGTGATTGCTGATGCTGAAATTGCTGAATTAGTTTGGTCAACTTCAGAGTTCGCAGTAGCCTATGATGTTATTGTATCTTCCAGTTATAATTTCACAGACACAGAATATAGTATAACCACCTCAGACACGACAGTAACCACGGATGCATTGATAGTAGGACAGCATTATTGGAAAGTGCGAGCGAAGAATAGTGTGGGTAATTATGGCGAGTGGTCTGATGTATCTTCATTTATTTTTGTAAATTGGATTATAGGAGAGATGACAGACCAAGACGGCAACACCTACCAAACTATACAAATCGGCACACAAGTTTGGATGTCAGAAAACCTAAAAGTAACCCATTACAGAGACGGCACTGCCATACCCACAGGACACAGCAATTCAGAATGGAATAATCTCTCAACCGGTGCGTATTGTGCTTATGATAACAACGAAAGCAACGCCGACACCTACGGCTACCTTTACAACTGGTACGCCGTGAATGACAGCCGAAACATTGCCCCTGAAGGGTGGCACGTACCAACGGATGATGAATGGACCATATTAACGGATTATCTTGGTGGAAGCAGTGTAGCAGGCGGTAAGATGAAAGAGACAGGGACAGAACATTGGAACAGCCCCAACACAGGAGCAACAAACGAGAGCGGTTTTACGGCCCTTCCGGGTGGTTACCGCCAATACAATGGTAATTACAACTATAGTTACCCAATGGGTAACTACGGTTACTTCTGGTCTTCTACGGAGAGCAGTAGTAGCAGCGCGCGGGGCAGGGAACTGAATTACAATAATTCAGCCGTGAACCGCCACAACTACCCTAAGCGAAGTGGGTTCTCTGTTCGTTGTCTTATGGATTAGTTTTGTTGACCCAGTGGAATTCACCGAAGGTGGAACTCCGTAGGAGTTATTCCACGGGGTTGACTATTTGTCTACTTGTCCCGTGGAATACGACGAAGGAGTATATTCCACTGGGATTTGACTATTTGGGGTATGGGGCTTGCCCCATCGAAAATAATTTGGTTAATGATGCCCCACAACTATGGATTGAGGGAAAGGTAACCTACAGTTTCCCGCCAAAGAACCGGCGGGCAGGC
>JACNLC010000023.1 GCA_014381725.1 Fidelibacterota bacterium
AGTCGCAAATGCACACCTATCATCCTGTCAAATAACATTAAGCCCGAAAGCTTATGCAAAAGTAAGCAGAAAAAGATAAGATAGTCCAGTAATATCCTGTTTTCTTGGTCAAAACATTTATTCCAAGTTCTTAAAGATGCATAAATGGTTTTAAAAAAAAATCAATCATATCATTCTTCCTCACCTTCTGTGAAATCCACTATACAAAAATCTTCGTGAAGCCGATAGCCTCCTGTTTTCTTTTCCCTTTTAGTTAAAATAATTTCTTTTGGTTCTAAACCTATGTTTATTGATCTTAGCGCAGTCTTGAAGTTTTTATTCCTTATTCTAATTTTTCTGACATTTTGGGGAATATCATTCATACCTAACGCAGCAAGATATTCAATAGAACAATCTCCTCTCGGTTCGTCACATTTAGAATAACGAGCCAACCCTCTAAATAATTGCCAAATCTTATCATGATTATTACAAATATACGGTGCAGTTGATTCTCCATTCTTTTGAATAGTTAAATCATCCTTATATAATCTAAAAACTGCTTTATGCTTACATACTGAATTTTCATCATGCCGATTAGCGAACATTTCATTAATGCCACTTATAAAATCATCTTCAAAATTACTTTTGATTACAACCCAATCACATAAATCACCTTTCATAAATTGTGCAGTTACTTTTGTAGTTGCGAAACTAGATAATAACAAAACAGCTGGTTTTTTAGTTTTTATTTTATCTCTAATGAATACTGCGACATTTTTCCCATAATCTTTACGTGCTGTACTATTTTTCTCGTAAGGAATTTCAAGATCCAAAATAACATAATCATACCGTACTGTGCTTAACTTTTCTTCTGCGTCAATCTGTGTTGATACTATATCAAACGAATGATGTAAAGATTTTAAATCAAGAGATATCATTCTTTGATAATCCATACCATCTTCAACTATTAATGCATGATATGTTTTTGTTCTATCGTTCATTAATTGGTCTTTTAGGTATTTTTATTTTCATGACTGTTCCTTCACCTGGGGTACTGTCCCAGGATAAATCACCAGAATGATTGTTAATAAATAAGTGAGCATTTGATAAACCAAACCCTGTGCCACCTGAATCTTGCTTGCTTGTTATTCCTTGATCTAAAATGTAATCATTATCATATTCCTCAATTCCACAACCTGTATCCTGGATCGATATAATGATATCCTCATTTTGTGCATTGACAATCACGGAAATATTCCCTTCCATATTTTGCGCTTCAATGCCATTTTTAATAATGTTAACGAATACTTCATACATTTGGTTTCTGTCAATTTCAATTTCAATCGTTTTGTCAATTGAAACATTTACTTTTCCATTCCAATTAATGTTTTTATCTATGATACTAGCTTTCACACCCCGAATTGCTTCATCCAATAAAGATGATAAATTCACAATTTCAAATTTAATATAATGCGAAGTTGTCATTTTATTAAGCTCATTCAAAATGCTAATAAAATATTCCATATTTTGTTTTATCGCTTTCATACTATCAGATATCTCATCATCAATATTATCTATATTGTTTAATAGTTTTTCAATGTGATTTATATTCCAAATTATAGGCGATTTAATGTTTTTCAATCTATGAATAGTAGAGGAAAATGCTTCGATCATTCGAGTATTTGCTATTTTAATAATTGCCTCAGCACCTTTTTTACCAAATTCTTTACGAATAGATTCTTCTAATACAATGTGTTTTTTCTTGGATTTATCAGCAAATAATACACTTCTAAATATCTTTTCTTGCTTTTCTTCTGCTTCCAGAGCTGCTGTTTTCACATAATTATGATTATCATTTTTTAGCTTTTCCACTAAAAATAAAAAATGATCTGGATTTGATATATAATTTAGAGTTTTTGCAACTGCTCTCCTTACGTTCCAATCTCTTTCATCAGACAGCCTGATTAAACATTGATTGCAGTGCTCAAGCTTTTGCGAGGATGTTCCATCAATTAAAACTAATCTTATATCATCAACTATTTTGATTTTCTGAGCCGTATTAAGAGAATCTAATCCTGCAACCGCATCCATGATTTCTTGAATCGTTTTCATTAGAATGATTTATCTCCCCTGGCTGTATCGAAGTGCCCTTTTGTCAAATGCAGCTCTTCCTCCTTCAAGGAAGGTTTCAATATCTGCTCTTCTATCGTCAATATTTCCGCAACCTATCAATTTTGCATTAATGCCATCTGATTCCATTACAATCATTTGTTCTGATTCACTTAAAACTGGGATATTTGGGTTGTGAGTAATAAAAATTAACTGCCGTTTTTCTTTTACATGTTCAATACTCGGAACAACAACATCTGAAATAAAAGCGTTATCAAGATTGTCTTCCGGTTGGTCAATCAATAGCGGTGCTTCATTTTCCAACAGTAATATAGGTAAAATTGCGGTGCATTTTTGACCTGTAGATAAATTCTTTGATGGTTTATAATTTTCTCCGTCTTTTAACTCAATTTTCGGTTCATCCATTACCTCCATAATTTGTAAATCGTAAATAACTTCTTTACCCTGAAAATTTTTAATAATTGCTTCAGCCTGAGCATCGGTTATTTTTGATTCATTTTGTAATCTTTGCTTCGGGTTCTCATCATTTTCCAAAATATCAAATAGCTCTGTTGTTGGTATTATATCTGTAATCTTATTTACATATGTTCCATATTTTGTATTAGAACCCACTAATTCTTCTTTAAGGGTTTTTTCGTATGTTTTCGTATTGGCTTCCTGCATAATAGATATTCTCACATCAGTTAATTTTGAATTTAAATATTCTATAATTTCCTGACGAATTTCAAATCTATCTTGCTTGTAACTTGTCAATTTTTGAATTAATTCATCACGGTCTTTCTTTAATTGATATAAATATTTGTTTTTCTCATCATAATCAGCTTTTATTGCAAGAAGATCATTCCTCTGTTTTTCCAGCTCTATTCTTTCAGAGGCTTTCTCTTTGAATTCATCCATCTTCCCTAATAGATCACTAAATTTTTGATCTTGGACATTATGAACTGTATTCAATTCTGTTAATTTTGAGTTGACAAATTCTTTGCTTTTATTTATTCCACCTTTAAATAATCCTAATTTTTCATTGAGGGATTCTATTTTAGTTGAAACTTCTAACATGAAGTCATTAAAAAATTGTGAGTTCGGTCCATTCATTACTTCATCAACGTTTATTTCAGGAATAGCATTATTTAATTCAGTTTCAATATTGGTAACTAAATCACTGGTAGTCTTAAACTTTTGTAATGCTTTTTGTAACACAACTATTTCTCTCTGCCTAAGAGACTTTTCAGCATGTGCTTTATTCATTCTTTCAGAATCTTCTCCAGTAGCAATTTCATATTTTTTTAACTCTGCTTCGATGACAGGTAATTCTCCTAATTTTTCTTTTAAATCGCCTGCGTGACTCTTGGATTCCACAATTAATCGACCATTATCTTTTAGCTCACGCCTTAAGTCTGAAATTTGATTTTCTATCTTTTTAATATCTGATTTACGAAATTTATCAATCAATTTAATTTGAAATTGTTTGTCTTCGGCAATCTCTTCTATCTGATTTTGGCTATAAATATCGACAGAAAATATTTCACCTCTTTCTAAAGAAATTTCTGTGGGGTTATTATCCTTATCAAAGACAACAGGTGATTCATTTTTACTGCGTTCTACAGTGTATTCTTGTCCAGAGTTTGTCTTGATACTTAACTTAATTCTTCCTGTTTTTAAATTTATTCCAACAAGTTCATCGATTTTTTTATTCTGATGCACTTTATTATCTAATGCATACCGGATAAATTCTAATATCGTCGTTTTACCAGTTCCTCTGGCTCCAATGATACAATTCATTTTATCTGAAAAATTAATTTCTATGTCTTTTAAAAAACCGTCAGTAACCTGGATTTTTTGGATTATATGTTTATCACTCATTTTACCTCCAACTTTAATCTGTTAATTTATTCTGTTAAAAAACCTTCTTAACCATCCGCCAATTCGTAATTCCAAATACCATCAGCCCTACCAATCCAGCCAACAGACAATAATTGTGCAAAACATCGACAGGAACTAATTCTAAAAATTTGTTATTAAGCGATATTGGAAAGAAAGGCTGCACATCTGCGTGCATGATGCTATCTAATAAAACGTGGCTGTATGTCCCAATAAACGCACTTGCTACAGCCACAGCCCATGATACGCGGTTATGTTTATAAGAGAAGCCCATGGCTAATAATAGAAATTCAGATAAATACTTTCCGGTTAATGCAGAAAATAATGCAATCACAGTTGCGCCTATAAATGTGTGTGAGATCCCATGCAGTTGACCTTCTCCAGTTATCATAACAAATAATGGTTGAAGATCCATTATGAATTGAGCCCACCCAAACACTATTAAACTAAAACTGCCTTGTAATATTGATTTAATAAATAGACCCGGTCCCATGTGGTATGGTGTGAATGGCATTATTTTGTAGAAATTTAATTAATTCTTACTGAATAGTTTTTCTAACTCAAAATTATCAATAACTATATCTTGAGCAGGCTTTCCATTCGAATACTCTGCAATAGCTCTAGTCAGAACCAACTTATTGAAATTTTCAACCGGATGATAAAACAAGGTCAAGTCGTCCCTACAATTTGCTTCACTTAATTCTGAACAATTAATATGTATGGACTCTTCAGTGATTTGATATTGCATTAATTCGTGATCCAATAAGATACCGTCCGGTGATATTTCATTCATTTCTACAATTTCATTTTCAAGGAAAGTAAATTCAAAAGGTTCTCCTTTAAATGCCCACGTTCCAATTATTTCTGTTTGATAATCAAACTCGGGGTTTGTTATGGGTTGGGTATTATTACAACCAAGTATTATTAGGATACTAAATAATATTCCTGTAATTGTTTTTCTCATTTGAAACTCCTTCTGTATATCATTTGAGCTAATGTGTAAGGGAAAGATTCTGGTGGTGGTTTTTTATTATCATTGAACTTTATAAAGGCTGGAACAGAATCTGATCTATCCCTTTGATTTGGAGAAGGCATTGACATAAAGCATGGGAAAATTCCATGCCAAAACATTTGATAGAATAATTTCACCGATTTATTTTGAATCGTTTGATTATTGTCAATATACCAACCGTAGTTTCTCACAATAGTTGAAAAAGCAATATTATCCGGATTCCTGAATTTGAATTCAGGAACATTTCTGATTGCAAAATAGGATTGAGCCAAATGTTTTTTTATTCCTTTAAATGGGTTTTTTTCAACTTCAAATAATTTCCCCAGATAATCTTCATATTCCAAGGTTTTTGATAAATCCAATTTTAAGATTGCTCGCATAGCTGTTATAAACATATAAGATACAAATGCTTCATCCACTTCATTAGAAAGTAATTCATGAGATGTCCAATTTCGTAATAGCTTCATTTGTTTCTGACAAGTATCCAAATAGTTCTTCACCCATCCTCTGTCAATATTTTCTTTATCAAGTAAATAACCTTCAGATCTTTCCCATTCTGCGGAAAGTTCCTTCAAGAATTGATAATAAAGACGGTATTTTTCTTTTTCTGTTGGTGGATTTTTCGGCAGGTATGATTTCAGTTTTTGGAAATAAGAGATCAAATATTTAGCTGAAAGACCTCTGCCTTTTACTGTTTTATTGAAAATAATATATTCTTTGTCTTTCTTCTTTTCTTCCAATTCCTTAACCAAAAATTCACACCCATCAATAATACCACGTCGTAATGCCAAATAAGCGAAATCCGGATTCTGTTTGGTCAACGTTTGTTTTAACCATAAAAGAAAGCTTTCAACATCATCTTTTTTAAATGCTTCTGGATAATTTGGCATCCAAGCCTTTCTCGCTATTTCTATCAATTCTCCAAAAGTATTATCACTTTTATCATAATGATCGGATGAAACAAGTTTTATAACTTCATCCGCTTCACCGAAATCACCGTTTGTAATGTGGTTTTCAAAATCATCTTTAAATTCAGCAAGACTTTTGTCATCGGTTAAATCGCTTAACAGTTTATCTGCCCTATCATCCTCGCCATTATATAATGCCTCTTTGAGTTGTCTATATGAATTTTGAATAATATTACCGGTGGCATTCCCGGTCAAAAAAACGATGCGGTTAGTTTGCACTCCTTTTTCCAACAATTTCAAATACATTACATGACCCGCTTTCTTTTTGAATTCATCATTCGATAAATTGCGGTCAATATTTTTCTTCAAAGATTCACTTTTTTCATCCATGGAAAATTGAGTTAAATCCAAATCAATCACATAAAAATCATAATCCAAATCGCCATTTCCTATTTTACCAAATGCATCATCTATTGAATCCACAATAAACAATTTATTTTCATCATTTTCAAATAATCCGGAACCATCAAAACAATCTTGTTTTAATTGGTTTAGATTCTTTTTCCCAGCATCTTCAATCCATAATATATTCATGTATTTCCTTTTTTTAAGTGTTAATTGACGATGTCATTTTTACGCTGAAGAATGAAGCGTTCAACCCACTTGACGTTTGTAACAAATCTATCGAATCTTATGCTTCGATTCAAACATCGACATAGTCTATAAACTCCAAATTATTTCGAATTTTTTAAAGCTACCTTTGCCTTTGAATAATCTCTCTTTTTTCTTTTAATGACAAACAAATTTTTCTGCAATAAAGCTCTGATACTAAATTGCGTCTTTGTTTTTTCGATAAATAAGAATTCACCATTATTGTCATTCGAATTTAATAATGCTAAATCTGCTTTAAAGCCATTTAAACCTTTACCCATTCCAATTGATTTCGCATCGCCTTTTTCCGCAGGATTCGAAACGGTCATTTGCAAATATTCTGTACCGTTTTTTTCACATTCGTCCAATTGTATTTTCGCCCATTCCTTTTTTGAATAATCCCGATATTTTAAAGCATTGAAAAATAATTCCATGAAATAACTTTGAAGTAATGCATGAGCATAGCCATCCCGTTTAACCCTAATATTTTCCCAGGTTTTATTCGCAGAAATTTTAATTCCACCTAATCGTGATTTCGTCCACTCCAAAGCCGTTATTTTTTCATCGAAAAACACATCATTTTCATATTCTTTTTTCCATGCATCAATATCTACTTTTTTCACTTTTGTAATATGCTCTCTCAAATCATTCAAACGATGGGTATCTTGGTTTAAAAAACGAGAAATCACTCTATCGGCAGATTGATTAATTATTTCATTAATTTCAATATTTTCTTCTTTGGTATCTGTAAATAAGCGGTCACTCCGGATGATACTTTGAAATACATCTGCATTGCCGGTTTGTTTAAGTTGTAGCATTTGGCCTTGCTTTTTAATCATAACTTCTGATTGATAAGCATCTTCCAAAATCAAAACTTCTTTTCTATACTTTTTAGATCCCTTTAGTGTTTTTGCAACATTATAAATTGTATTAGGGAAAAGAGTATTCGACAAAGTATGTGTATATTGCTGCACTAAATCTTGGATGGATTCTTTGAGTTTTCGTTCATATTTAATTTCCGCTTGCGCTTCAGCTCTGGCAGATTCTTTAACATAATAAGTTAAAAGGTTTTGAAATAGCCGGTATGGACGATTTAAATTAAATATTCCATCATAAAACTGAGAATTATTGTAAGATGATATTGAATCCACATACACTTGCACAGGTGGCCCTATTGAAAATTCATCCTCGGGCAAATAATCGTCATCTGAAAGTCCGCGACATTTCAACAAACTAAAAATATCGAATGTTTTCGAGCTATTGCTCCTTATTAAAAATTGAATAATCACTTCTAAAAGATGCGTTAAGAATATAATTTTATTTTGCAATGTTTTAGTCAATACATCATTCATTTTCGTAATGGATGGCTCATTTACATGAATGCGATAGCTTTTAAAAAATAAAAATATTGTTCTATATATTTCATTACAATCTTTATTAGAAATAAAATCTTTAAATAAACTCAAAAGCAATATTTCCACATTTTTTTTGGCCTTATTCGAAATTGATATCTTTTCCAAAAATACTTTATTGTTTTCTTCGCCTATATAGCTTTCTATTTTTGAAATAATAACAAGATAATCTTCAACTTTTTTTTCATTAAAATATGATAACTCGTCACCTAAAAATGCGTATAAAACATTTTTTTTATTCTCATCTGAAAGTTTTTTTTCATTCATTAGAAATTCCACCAATTTTTCTTTTTCAGGAAACGTATCGAGTGCATCAATAGGAGCATACTCAAAATTATTATCAATCTGTTTTCCAATTATCAGCTCAACTGCTTCTTTATGTGTAAATTTCTCTCCTTTAATTTTTATTGCTCCCTCTGTGTAAATTTTAAAGCTTGATTTCTCTATACTTTTATCATTCCATTTTTTATCATTTAAATATTTAATATGGTTTAAAAAAGCATTAATAATTTCATCTTGCGAAAAACCATCTGGTCGAAAAATACTACTTTTTCCATTTTCAATTATAGGCAGTGTTATACTCAAACCCCACTCTTTTAAAAGTGCATTTGCTTTTTCAATGTTTATATTTTTATATCTTTTCATATTTTTTTTTCAATTAGCACAAGTATTACATGGATTAAATCCAAGTTTATTTAAAATATTTCCTGACATTTCAATTTCAGGGTTTAAGTCCAAACGGTAATATTGAATTAATTTTTGTTTTAAGGGCTTTTTAAATGTTTGGTGATAATACTTTAATAACGATTTAACTTCTTCATCCGAAAATCCTGTCTTGTTATTTTGGATCGCTTCATCTTTTTCTCCTAAAAAGGAAAGTTTAGAAAATGCAGCTAGAATTGCTTTGTTTTTTGAAGATGCATAATAAAAACGACCAGCACTTTTAATTAAGCTGGTAATATCAAATTTTAAATTTCCAATTGATTCATTCTCAAAATATGTTGCTCCAGAATTTTTAAATTCAATTGCTTTTACATTAGTCAAAATTCCCCAGCGTGCATATAATCGGGCAACAAAAACATCCGGATCTATTTCTAATAAATAGTGAACAGAATTAAACCAAGTTCTAAAAGCATCCACTGCGTTTTTACCTTTTTCGCGTATGTCTCTTGGGATTTCATAATTTTTATAGTTAGCGTTTAAACGCTGACAGTCATACTCTGTATGATAACATGGCTGACTCCCTACATAAACAAAATTATGCTTTTCCTTCACTTTTACGGGTTTATAAATTTCTGTGAAATAATTTTCAGGTGAGTCTAACAATTCTTTTATAGATAACAAGGCGTTTTCTTCATAACGATTGAAAAAGTATATAGGAATTTCATATACATCTTTTCGGATGTTTGCGTTTTTTAAGTCACTACTCTTGATAATATTCATTGCGTTTGATAATGTGATGTAACTCATTTTTCTGTAATTTTCATTTTCACAGCTATACATGCAAGTGCTGTGCCAATGCCAAAAACAGGGGTAAATGGCGTTTTTATTTAATTTATCGTTATAAATATAACCATTCGTAGTTACAATAATAACGGTAGCTATTTAGGGTCTTCTAATATTTAAGCGTTCCATTTCAGTATTAATTTTTCAGTTTTTTATCTCGTTGAAACATCCATTGTTTCATCGTTCCATCTTTTAAACCTAATAATCGATCCGCTTTTGCCTTGTTCCCATCTGCTACTTCCAAAGCATGAAGTCTCAATTTTGTAATAAAATCATTGGCGTCGAATGGTAATTCTGGAAATTCATATTCAGCATTGTTCGGTTGATCATTGGGTTTTAGAATGTCCGGAATATCGGTCCATGTAACCTGTCTGTTTTGGTACTTCCGACAAATCCGATTCACCCACATTTCCAATTGCCGCACATTCCCGGGCCAAGAATATTTTTCTAATTGCTCATAAACCTTTCTGTCAAAAGAAACATTCTTATTAATTTTATTGAGAAAATATTGAGTGAGCAGCCTTATATCCCCACTCCGTTCTCTTAATGTGGGTAACTTAATTACTTCATGAAACCGATTTTTTAAATCTGCTCTAAAATTTGTGTTGTCATAAATATCTTTATTTGTTGCGGCTACAACTTGAATGTTGGAATTAAAAGGGGTTGTTGAGCCCACTCGTTTCCATTCACCAAATTGAAGAAACCGAAGAAAAACACCTTGGTTTTCAATCGGTATATTCCCTATTTCATCCAAATAAAGCATTTTCCCGTCTGCCAATTCCACAATCCCTTTTTTTGTTTGATTTGCCCCTGTAAAAGCACCTTTTTCATAACCAAACAATTCACTGATAATCAAATTCGGATCAAATTGTCCGCAGTCAAACGGGATAAATTCTTTGTCAATATCTTTTCTATGAACGTCCCATATAGATTTAGCGACTACTTCTTTTCCTGTCCCCGGTTCGCCTAAAATTAGCACATGAGTTTCTCTGTCAATTAATTCAATAATTTGTTCTTTGATATCTCGGATTTGTTTTGATTTTCCAATAAGTTTAGGAATCGCATCATCTATTTCTGAAGTTGATTTTTCATCCTTTAATATTTTTAATTCACGGTTTACACGATTCAGGGCTCGTTTTTCTTTGGATGGTGTATTGATTTCAGGAAAATCATCAATATCCAAGTCAACTTCCTGACATGTTTTACCATATTTTTGCTGAAACCGTGTCTCAAATGATTGTACTAACTTTGCATTGGAAATCAATCCGGACTTTTGGAGCAAAACCCAACAGGTGGACATAGTAGGCGTTCCAGATGTAATATTTATAATTTTGGGGTCATCTTTGATATTGTTCTTTTCAATAACAGTTTGTGTCTCATCCAACATGGCTTTATAGACGAGATCAAAATCAACAGGACTCTCAATATCCATTTCAATAATCGAGACAGGCAATCCTCTTTTCTCTGCCTGCATTCGTCGCATTGTTTTTTCAGCCGTTTGCTTATATGAAAAATGGGGTTTGTCCGGAGATGTAAAAATATAAACGCCATCAATTTCATCTTGATATTTGAAAAATATGGTTAAAGCAGCGCCAATACCCAGTTGGTTCGGGTCAATTGCATCATGATTGCCAATGATTGTGAAATATTTCATTTGGAAACTTACACAATAAAATGGTTATAATTATAACAACATCTTATAATTTTCCGTCAAATTTACTGACATGGTATCCACCTTGCGGTAAATTGAAGTCAACATATTTTAGTTCCTGCCCGAAAGACAGTGGCAGGCGGGCCTGCCCGCCGGTTCTTTGGAGGGCCTGCCCGCCATCGTTTTTCAGGCGGGTAGGATCATCCAAAATATACACTGGCTAGGTGTCCGAATGTTTCCGGATTTTCCATTTTCAATACATCCACATATCATCTGAA
>JACNLC010000031.1 GCA_014381725.1 Fidelibacterota bacterium
TAGGTCTTTTATCCAATGCTATAATTGATTCAAACTATGGGACTGCGATGAGACATAGAATGGTATTTATGCCATTCATTTTTATAATTGCTTGTCATATAGTAACTATTATTGTCCCAAACGGAAATAAATATGTATCTGACTAAATATATCGGTAAAGTTTCTTTAGTTACTGGATTCGCTTCTCTAACTTTCTTTGCAACTAATATTGTTCTTGCTAGAAAGTTAGAAGTAGAAGATTTTGGTCATTTTTCATTGATTCGATCTCTGGTAATGTTGATTCCTGTTCTTATATTTTTGGGTTTTAGCAATTCCATAATAAGATTTTCAAAGTTTAATGTAATATCTCAATATAATATTTTTAAACCGATTAAAAAAGTTTCAATATTTAGTGTAATATTTGCTGTGTTTATTATAGGCTTCGTAAAATATTTATATTCTCTAGATATGCTAGATTCTTTAGTATTATTAGGTTCATCTTGGATATTAGGAAGACTGTGGATTTCAAATTCTTTATTGAGAATAAATGAACAGTATTTAACGGCACAATTGTTACCTTTTGCATGGAAGTTCATTTTACTATTTTTGATAATTGTTTTGGTATTGTTTGATAAAGTTAGCTTAATCTCTGCTTTAGTGGTTTTATTTTTCTCATTTATTGTATCTTATTTTTATGGAATTAGAAAAGAAAAACAGTTTAAGTGTGGAACAAAAGAGTTGTCAGTTAAAAAAATCTATTTGACAGGTCTATCTTTTTTCTTTGTTAATCTATTAAGTTTGTTTATGTCACAGTTTGATAAATTAAGTATTGCGAAATTATTTTCTAATGAAAGTGTTGCCATTTATACTGGAGTTTCACTTATTGCACTAACTTCATTTAATTTATTAGGAACATCAGTTGGATATGTTCTAATGCCACATTTAAGCAAAAATAAAATAATTAGTAAGACTGAGTTTATACTTTATGTGTTTATAGTTCCAATTATTTTATATTTATTATTCTTTAATTTTGGTGAAATTTTTAATGATTTGTTTTACAAAAATAAGTATTCAAATTATCCAGTAATTTTTCAATTGACTTTAGTTATAGCGGTTTTGCAATATTATAATAATTTAATCCAATTTTCAATAGGTGGAATAGGAAGTAACAAACATGTAATACAGTATTTATTTTTAATTATTATATCATCAGTAATTATAGTATTCACTTATATTTTACTGAAAAATACGACACTTATTGGTGAAAACAGGTTAGTTGGATTAATTATTTCAATTCTCATTGGTTGGATGTTTAGAGTATTCTTTGGTGGAGGACTATTAATTGGCAAGTTGTTGAAAGCAAGAAAATGATAAACTACTATATTGGAACTTATAACTTGAAACTTATTTTAAAGGCATTGATGTGAATTATACTAGGATAATACCAAACCAAAATATTAGATTTAAGATTCTTTCTTTAATTAAACATGTTCCTGATAGATTAATAATTATTATACAGTATTATTTGAAGTTATCAAGAATCCCAAATATTAATAATCCTGTAAGATTTACGGAAAAATTGCAGTGGTATAAACTATATTATCGCAATCCATTGATGACATTATGTGCCGATAAATATAAAGTAAGAGAGTATATTAAATCCAAAAAATTAGATGGTATCTTAAATCACTTAATTGGAGTTTTTGAAAATTTTGATGAAATTGATTTTACTTCATTACCTCATCGATTTGTGATGAAAACAACAAATGGTAGCGGGACAAATATAATTTGTAAAGATAAATCAAAATTCGATATTAAAGATGCAAAAAGTAAGATTGAAACTTGGTTAAAAAGAAATAATTATGCATCTGGAAGAGAATGGTGTTATAAAAATATTAAACCTCAAATAATAATTGAAGAATTCCTTGAAGATAGTATGAGTAGTTTTGAAGGACTAAATGATTATAAGTTCTTTTGTTTTAATGGCAGAATTGAATACATTGCTGTAGATGTAAATAGAGAGATAGCTCATAGGAGAAATTTATATAATATTAATTGGAACTATATTAAGGTTTATGGCAACGATGCTTGTTCTTTTGGTGATTGTCTGGAAAAACCAAAAAAAATTGATGAAATGTTGCGGGTGGCTAGAAAACTATCTAAAGATTTTCCGTTTGCTAGAGTTGATTTATATTTAGTTAAAAACAAAATTATATTTGGTGAGTTAACTTTCTATCCTTGGACAGGCTATGTTAGTTTTACTCCTGATGAATTTGATTTTGATTTGGGAGAGAAGTTGGCTCTCCCGGTAAAATATTAAAGTTTAGAAAATGAAAATTATATTAATTGCAAATACATCTTGGTATCTCTATAATTTTAGGAGACCACTATTAAAGGAACTCATTGTTCAAGGTTATGAAGTCCATACAATTTCTCCTGTAGATGGCTATACAGAAAAACTTAATGAGTTAGGCATTACTACTCATAATATCAAAATTTCTAGGTCTGGTCTATCTCCTGTTAAAGATACCAGATTAATGTTCTCATTATTCAATCTATATCGCAAAGTTAAACCGGATATTATTCATCACTTTACTGTTAAACCGGTTATTTGGGGAAGTATTGCTTCAAGATTATTCTCCAAAATTAGAGTGATAAATTCAATTCCAGGTTTAGGGATTGTATTTAAAGGAAATAAATTTACAAAATTTATTGTAACAACATTATACAAGTTTGCCTTTCGTAAGAAACATAAAGTGATATTTCAGAATCCAGATGATTATAAAATATTTTTAAGTGAGAAACTTGTCGATGAAAAACAGTGTTCATTGATATTAAGTTCTGGTGTAGATACTGAGTATTTTGTAAAAACAATGAAGAAAATCAATAACACTACAGTTACATTTGGAGTTATGGCAAGATTATTATGGAGCAAAGGAATTAGAGAGTTTGTAAAAGCATCACATAGGATTGTTAGTGAATTTCCACATGCAAAATTCATAATATTAGGCAGCCCAGATTTAGGAAGTAAAGATTCTATTCCGCTTGAATGGTTGGAAAAAACCAATTCTAAATATGACTATATTATTTGGATAGAACATACTGAAGATGTTCGACCATTTTTAGATGATATTGATGTGTTTGTTTTGCCAAGTTATTATCCCGAAGGCGTTCCAAAATCACTCATTGAATCAGCATCATTTAGCTTACCTTTGATTACAACTGATACACCAGGGTGTAAGGAAGTTGTAGAAAATGGATGTAATGGTTATCTTGTTAAGCCAAACGATGTTGATGAATTAGTAAATTCAATGAAAAATTTGATAAATGACACGAACAAACGGATTGAATTTGGGAAACATAGTAGAGACTTAGCCATAAGAAAGTTTGATGTGAAAAATGTAAATAACAGAACAATTGATTTATATGAGTCAATAGAATAAAAAAATTGAATAAACTTTGATATTATATATGAAGAAAACTAACTTGAGATGTGGATTACACAAACAATACATACAATAGATATTGATAAATGGTCTGAAATTCATCAGAATAATTTTAAACTATGAACTATTTGTTAATTATACTTGTTCCATTTTTGCTTACAATGCTTATGATGCCGATTGGTATTAAAATATTGACACATCTAAAAGTAATGGATTTACCTGATCATCGCAAAGTCCACGACCAACCGATTCCAAGCACTGGTGGAGGTATTTTCTTTATTTCGTTTGTTTTAACTATAATCTTTTTTTTCATCTATCAATCCTCTATTGAAATTGATTTAACACTAAAAGCATACTTTGTTGGTGTTACTTTTTTGGTTATCATTGGTATTGCTGATGATGTTAAACCTGTATCAGCATCATATAAATTTTCTGCACAATTGCTTGCGGCATTTTTATTTACAAGTTTGACAAAAATCCATCTTACAATTCCTTATTTAGGTGAATATCCGATAGTTTCGTTTATTATCATCATTTTATTTATTGTTGGAATTACCAATTCAATAAATCTGATTGATGGAATGGATGGCTTAGCAGCAGGTATAAGTATCATTGCACTTGGATTCCTCGCGTTTTTCTTAAAGGGAACGATTTATTTTCCATTTATCCTTATTATGCTAAGTGTAATATTCGGATTCTTAAGAGCAAATACATTTCCTGCAATGATTTTTATGGGAGATGGTGGTAGTTATTTTTTGGGTTATTCTCTCGCTATTTTTAGTTTGATTTCAGTTGGAAATCTGTTAATACCAATTTGGTTTCCGATATTGATTTTAGGCATCCCGATATTAGATACGACACTAGTATTTATTAAACGAATCATTGAGAGGAGATCAATATTTTCTCCTGACAAGAATCACATCCATCATAGATTTCTCAAAAAGGGAGTTTCTCACAAGAACGCAGTATTTCTATTGTATTCATTGCAAGCACTGATAGCAATGATTGGTTGGGCGATAATATTTGACATCACAAAGTACTATTGGTGGGCGTTAACTATCCTTGTATTATTGACATTGCAACACGGATTTTTGATTTTAAGAGATGATGTAAAGAAAATAACAGTTAATAATCAACAGATGTTTACAAAGATATTCGATAAAATTCCACTCTTTAAGCGAGCGTATGTCTTGTATTTTCTTTCATTTCTTGTGATTTTATCCGGAATGCAAATTCACATTATTGATAAATTGTCAGGATCGGAAATTATTATCATTTTCATTTCTTTGATTACAGCATTTTTGTTTATCGTAGATCATAACACAGGTCGTTCTTCTAATGTAAGTATTGGTATGATTATTTTGGCAGGACTAACTATGATGTTAAGTTATCCGAATAGTGGTTTGGCGTTAACTAAATTTGATAATTTCGTTTGGATATATCTTGTATTGGGTGTGATTCTATCTTCGATTGGGATGTATAAAAAAAGACATTTCTTTGATTCTCCAACGGAGTATTTATTGATTATAATTATAATTTTTGCATCGCTAAATACTTCGATTGTGGGATTGGCTTATACCTCCTTACATTTAGTCATCTTGTTTTTGGTCTATAAGATTCTTTTGCAGGATGAAATGGTTCGGAAACATAATATAATCTACATTTTGAATATTTTAACTTTGTGTATAATGATTCTATTGAATCCGAATTAATTGGGAAGGAAATTACTTTGAGAGTATTAGTTACAGGTGGAGCAGGTTTTATAGGATCACATCTATGTGAAATATTACTAAAATCCAAACACGATGTAATTTGTTTGGATAATTTATTTACAGGTTCAAAAGATAACATTCGGCACTTATTGAATAACGATCATTTTGAATTTATCCGACACGATATTGTGGAATCAATTTTGCTTGAAGTTGATCAGATTTATAATTTAGCATGCCCGGCTAGTCCGGTTCACTATCAATACAATCCGGTAAAAACAGTTAAAACATCTATAATGGGTGCAATAAATATGCTGGGATTGGCCAAGCGAGTTAAAGCAAGAATCCTACAAACTTCAACAAGCGAAGTTTATGGCAATCCTGAAATCCATCCACAGCCAGAATCATATTGGGGAAATGTAAATCCTATCGGAGTTCGTTCTTGTTATGACGAAGGTAAACGATGCGCGGAAACACTTTTTTTCGATTATCATCGACAGAATAAGGTAGATATTAGAGTGGCGAGAATATTCAATACTTATGGTGCAAGAATGCAACCGGATGATGGGAGAGTAGTCAGTAATTTCATTATTCAGGCACTGAAAAATGAAAACATTACTATTTATGGGGATGGCAGTCAGACACGTTCATTTTGCTATATTGATGATATGGTTGAAGGACTTATCAAACTTATGGAAAGCGATGAAATAGGTCCGATAAATTTAGGAAATCCAAATGAAATATCGATTAAGGAAATTGCTGAGAAAATTGTAACATTCAGTAAATCATCATCAAAAATTTCATATCACAAATTACCAGAAGATGATCCTGTAAGAAGACAACCCAATATAGATTTGGCGAAGAGAATACTCAATTGGAATCCGACAATTACTTTAGATGAAGGTTTACAGAAAACGATAGCATATTTTATGGATTCAAAATGATTAGTATTTGTTTAAAAACCGTTGAAGCTGTTAGTACAATTTTTGTCTATTTGACCCACAACGTAAGTCGTGGGTTACTACAATTACTGGTAGATTTGAACCATTTTAATGGTGTAAGATGCAAGTTGTTATTTGGAATGATATTTTTGTCATTAGTTTTTTCTCAAGGATTAACTGTTGATAAACCTAAGATTAATCTCATCAATGCGGAAATTAAGTCAATTCAAAATAAACAAGTATTGGAAGAATTATATATTTTTCCTGTTCGTGAGAAGGTAGCCTCGAAACAGTGTTTGAATTTGTTTAGTAAATTCACAAAAAAAGTTATAGTAGAGCCTGTTATGGCAATTCGAGGTAGCTCTGCAGGATTTGAAATGGACTCAATTTATACACCGTCATCGGTATTCTGGATTACTCCAGGAATCAAAGTATCGGGAAATATTCCACTCATCAATCCATTATCTAATGTGTGGATTTATGCTTGGGGTAGATTTAACAAACACTCTGCTTATGGATTTAATGGAGGTCATCCTGAATCAGGGCAAGATATATTTCAATATTCACCAACTCCAAATGCAGAATATTTAGTCCATACAAAAGAACCAGATAACGGAATTGATTTTGATGAAGGACAAGGCGGAATTACATTAATGTCACCATCTTTCAATGTAACTTTTGGGAAATTCAATTCGAGTTTGGGACCGTTTTATAGAGGAAATTTAAGTGTATCACGCGAAACACCTAGTTCACAGCAATTTCGTATAAACTGGGAAATAGGTAGTAAAATATTGTTTACATATTTGGTTGGATATTTGCAATCAGGCATTCCGGATACATCTCTAGAGAAATTTTACGAATCAGGAGGGGAAGTTAACAGAACACCAAGTGTTTCAAGATATGTAGTGAACCATCGATTAGATTTCTCACTAACGCAGAATTTCAGAATTGGTCTTTATGAACAAATAATTGTAGGTGCAAGAAATATGCCATTGACTTATTTGAATCCTTTAACTCCATATTGGTCTGCTCAACATGAATTGGGAGATTTAGATAATGTTCAAATGGGATTTGATTGTGATTGGATTGTTGCAAATTCTAGAATTTATGGAGCTTTTTATATGGATGAGTGGTCTCCTTATGCAACATTTGATAAGGGTAATAATCACAATTGGTTTGCTTGGCAATTAGGTATTTCTCAATTACTATTGAACAATTTACTATTAAAAACTGAATTTACAAAAATGACCCCTCAAGTCTATGCTCATAAATTTGACATTAATTTACCGGAACATCACTCAGAACCAATTGGATTTTGGAGCGATGGAAATTCTGATGATTTGTGGATTGGATTATTTTATTTGAATGATAATTATTCTGCAGAAATATCCTACGAAAAAACTCGTTTTGGAAACAAAGAATATGGAGTGGATATTTTGTTTTTATCAGGAGATTTTAAACAGAGAGAAGTTTATAGTATAAAATTCAATAAACAACTTCCGGTTAATTTCAACACATATGTCTCAATGCGTTATTTTGATACTTCTAAACTCTATAAAGAAAATAAATTTATTGATGTTCAATTTGCATTACTTTATAATATTCCATTTTAGTTCTTTGTCTGCACCGAGTTAATATTCATAAATTCCACGATTGAAAGAGGGACAAAAATATGTTATCAATAAAATATATTCGTGAAAACATCGATTTAGTAAAAGAATCAGCAAAAAATAAAAACTCCGATGTAAATCTTGATGAGATTGTTAAACTTGATGAAAATCGTAGAGAAATAATTAAAGAAGCTGATGATCATAAGGCAAAGCGAAATGTTGTTTCTCAAGCAATTGCTCAAAAAAAGAGAAATGGAGAAAATTCAGATCAAGAAATATCTGATATGCGAATGGTCTCTGACAAAATTAAGGAACTGGATGGAGATCTGAAAATTATTGAAGAAAAGCTTCATTCCTGTTTACTTTATGTCCCGAATGTTATTCATCCGTCAGTACCGATAGGGTTTGATGAATCTGATAATGTTACCATCAGAGAGTGGGGAGAATTACCTGAATATTCTTTTGGATTACAAGATCATTTGGAAATTGGTGAGAATCTAAAGTTGTTTGATTTCAAGCGAGCATCAAAAATATCAGGTTCTGGATTTCCTCTATATACTGGAATTGGTGCAAAGTTAGAGCGTTCTCTAATAAATTATATGTTGGATTTACATACAGAAAAGCACGGATATACTGAGTTGTTTCCACCATTTTTGACTAATCGCGATGCAACTCAAACAACAGGTCAATTACCCAAATTTGCTGAGGATATGTATCATATTCCAGCTGATGATTTATTTTGCATTTCAACTGCTGAGGTTCCTGTAACCAATATACATAAAGATGAAACACTTTTAGAAGATGATCTCCCGAAGAAATATTCAGCGTATAGTGCATGTTTCCGTCGGGAAGCTGGAAGTTACGGGAAAGAAACAAGAGGATTGTTGAGAGTACATCAATTCAACAAGGTTGAAATGGTGAAATTTGTTAAACCAGAAGAATCTTACGAAGAGCTTGAAAAATTACTTGTGGATGCAGAAGAAGTTTTACAAAGTTTGAATTTGCATTATAGAGTTAGAGCATTGGCTTCTGGAGATTTGTCTTTTGCAGCAGCAAAATGTTTCGATATAGAAGTTTGGGCACCTGGTATGCAAAAGTACTTGGAAGTATCAAGTTGCAGTAATTTTCAAGATTTTCAAGCACGAAGAGGTAATATCAGATATCGCAGGAAATCTGATAACAAAGTAGATTTCGTTCATACTCTTAATGGTTCCGGAGTAGCAACTCCACGACTAATGATTGCATTGTTAGAGACATATCAACAAGACGACGGAAGTGTTATTATCCCAAAAGTTCTTCAACCATACTTGAAAGCTGATATTTTATTACCATGAAAAGTATCTTTCGAACACTATGGATTGTCTTCCACATGACAATTGCAACAATTTTGATTGGATTTATCGTAATATTAGTTGGTTACTTTGATCATAAAAAGAATATAACAGGTATTTTTGGACGGTTGTGGGGTAGATGGGTTTTATGGTCAACTGGAATAAATTATACAATCACAGGACTTCAAAATTTGGAACCGAATCAGCAATATATATTTGTTTCAAATCACGAGAGTGCTTTGGATATTCCACTTTGCGTAGCAGGTTTACCATATAATAATGTATTTTTGGCAAAGAAAGAATTGTTTAAGATTCCTATTTTTGGTTGGGCAATGCACGCAGCGGGTATGGTAAGAGTTAATAGACAAAATCGTGAAAAAGCCAAAAAATCTATTGATCGTGCACTAAAACAAATCAGTAAAACTGATATTTCGATTATGATTTATCCGGAAGGAACTCGAACTCGAACTGGTGATTTGTTACCATTTAAGAAGGGTAGTTTTCTGTTAGCCGTAAAGTCAGGACTTCCAGTAGTTCCAATAACTGTAAAGGGAATGTTCACAATACTTTCTAAGCATTCTTTTAGATTATCACCAGGCAAAGTGGAATTGATAATTGATAAACCAATTACTACATCTGAATTGTCCGAGGATGACAGAGATTATTTACTTGAAAAAACTCGAAACAGTATTCAGAAAAATAAGGAAAATTAGGAGTTATAATTTTAGTTTTTTCCAATTTGAATTTTACTTAACTTTCCTTTGTAGCTAAGGGAATAAAATATGCGTCTGGAATTGAATTGTATTTGCGATCAACCTCTAAATTTCATTAGTGATGAAGCAAATTACTATGGAATATGGCAAAATCAAACTGGTTGTTCATTTGTTTCATCACAAGGTATGATAAAAGTAATACATCCCGGTTTTCGTAATAACTATTCAGGACCCGATTTCAAGCAAGCGGTAATTCAATTTAGTGATGGTCAGATAAAGCGTGGAGATGTTGAAATTCATGTAAATAATTCAGATTGGGAAAAACATCACCACAGAAATAATCCTGCATTTCAGAAAGTAATTTTGCATGTAATTGGGAAAGGTGATCCTATGCCAGTTTGGCTTAATAATGAAAAAAATGTTCAAACCATTTCATTAGGAAATCAACTATTTTCCACAAATCAACCGTGCAGAGATTTTGGTTATCCAGATATCTTTCGATCATTTGTTGAAAGTGAATCATATCAGCGATGGGAATATCTTCAGTCGTTTTTCTGCAAAAATACTTTAGAGAGCATAAATCGGATATTTGGTTTAGTTTACAATAAAGAGACTTCTTTTGTCCAAGAATATTCTAATAAGTTTATGGCAATGTTTCACAATCGATATTCAGAAGATGAAATTCTAAAATCCATGGTGCAAATTGTAAATAATTATCAATGGATAATGGGTAGAAGACGACCAATGAATCATCCAAAGTATAAAATATCCATATTGACTTTTCTTGCGATTAAATTATTGAAAACACCACAATTTGTAAGGAATTATTATTTATCAAATATGTTAAGCGATATCGAAAAGCTATCATACCTTGGTTATTTAACTCCGGGTAAGAGCTTCGTCAATGAAATCCTTGGAAATATAATTTATCCTTTAAAACAAATATTATCGTCACAAGATTATTTTTCAGAGTGGTTTTGTTTGCCTGCACAACCGTACGGAATTGTTAATCGTAAACTAAAGTTGTGGGGAATTAAAATTCCGATAAATTTTGGTCTTCAACAAGGGATTTTACAAATTGATAAGGATTACTGCCAAGGATGTGGTTGTGATTATTGTCCAATATTGCACTGTTCTTCTTGATTTTGCGAATAGAGTATTTTTTGAATGGTTGGTGTATATAAAAACCAGTATATTTCGCACATGAAATTTTACTATAAAATACCAATTATTCTAATAATGGCGAGTTCATCTGTATTGTTAGGTCAAGAAAATACAGTTTCTGCGCAGATAGTTCAAAAAGTAACAGATGCTCCAGAGCATAGCACCCAACTAGAAATTATTTCTGAGGATATTGATACTTCTAAAATTGATATGGAATCAAATCTTTTTGATATACGACTTTCAGAAGCTAAATCGTTATATGCTGAAGCAATAATTGCCGATATCACAGGAGATACACTTGAAGCTTCATATCAGTTTGAGTTATTATTTGAAGCTTTGTCCGAACTGGAAAACATTAGTCACGAAGATGAATTTCAATATTTGGAATTCAATCGAATGCTTACAGCATCTATCAATTATTATGAGGAAAATACAGTAACTGTAGATAAAGTTGAAACTGGTTTGTCTGTCGCATTACTTAGAGATAAACTCAACGAATATATTTATGCTCAAACACTTGAAGAATTAGAATATGTTGAGGAGAGTATTGAGGTGATTCCTGGGCATATTCCAATAACTTACAATCAAAAAGTAGCAAGAATTATAAAATTTTATCAAAACAAAGGACGGAATAGTGTTCAAAATTGGTTGAACAGAATGGATCGATTTAAAGCAATTATGTTACCAATATTGGAGGAAGAAGGAGTTCCTCCTGAATTATTTTATCTTGCGATGATAGAGAGTGGTCTAAATCCTATGGCTTATTCCTATGCTAAAGCTTCAGGACCTTGGCAGTTTATTACTTCTACTGGTAAAAATTATGGGTTAAAAAAAACTTGGTGGGTTGACGAGAGAAGAGACTTTGAAAAATCAACACGATCTGCTGCAAGGTATTTAAGCGATTTATATAAAATGTTTGACGATTGGTATTTAGCTTTTGCAGCTTATAATTGTGGTGAGGGTAGAGTTAGAAAAACTATAAAAAGGCAAGGAACTAAAGATTATTGGAAACTTACCCGACTTCCTGGCCAAACAAGGAATTATGTTCCAAATATTATGGCAGCGATTTTTATTGCAACCGATCCTAAAAAATATGGTTTTCTTGTTCAGTCAGAAAGTCATCTTGAATGGAAAACTGTAAAGATTGATAAATCGGTAAGTTTTGAAGTGCTTTCAAATTGTTCTGGAGTAGATGCTTCTACTTTGCAAGAGTATAACCCCGAATTAAGGCAAAGTGCAATTCCTCCTCTTAAAGAAGGTGAAGTTTACAGTTTCAGAATGCCATCTTCGATTAAATTGAATTTTGATTCATTATTTGCATTGGTTAAAGTTGAAAGAGGTGATGAAATTGTATTAGCAGATCATAAAGTTAGAAGAGGTGAAAATCTATGGGTTCTTGCTAGAAAATATGGAGTAAGAATTAAAGACATTGTTTCAATTAACAATCTTCAAAATGCAAGATATATTCGCCCCGGCCAGGTATTACAAATCCCAACAAATGGATATGCACAACATAGGAAATCCACATTTGCAGAAACTTCTAAATCCAGAAAAATCTATTATACAGTTAGATATGGTGATACACTGAGTCATATTGCAAAAAAACATTATACTTCTGTTAGAAAAATTAAAAAGTGGAATGGTCTTAGGGGTGACTTTATTAGAACTGGTCAAAAATTAATCATTTGGAAAAAAGTATGATAACAAAACCTCGTTTTCCAAAATGGATATTGTGGGTTGCTGGAATCATAATTGTAGCTATGATTCTATCGTATGTTACAGATAAAGAAAGATTTTATAGCGGACCAAAAATTGGAGTTATTGAAATCAGTTCTACAATAACTTCGTCGAAAGAAATTGTAGAAGATATAAATTATTTTGTAGATAGAAACGATATTGATGCAATCATCATTAGGTTGGATACTCCTGGAGGTGGAGTTGCAGCAAGTCAGGAAATATACGAAAAAGTCAAATTTGTTTCCGACAGAAAATTAAAACCAATAATTGCTTCGATGGGTGGAGTTGCAGCGTCTGGTGGATATTATATCGCGTTAGGATGTGATACGATTATTGCAAATCCAGGGACTGCAACCGGCTCGATTGGAGTGATAATTAGTTATCCTGTAATTAGCGAATTACTTGAAAACTTTGGAGTAGGATATGAAACAATTAAAAGTGCAGATTTAAAAGATTCTGGATCTCCATTTCGTAAACCAACCGATGAAGACAGAATATATTTTCAGTCTATGATTGACGATTTGAATTCACAATTTGTTAAAGCGGTTACGGAACAGAGAAATTTATCTATTGAACAAGTAAATGAAGTTGCAACAGGACAAGTGTTTTCTGGAAAACAAGCTTTACAGCTTTCGCTTATTGATATCTTAGGTACATTTGAAGATGCTATTTATTTAATTGGGAAATTAGTAGGTTTTACAGAACGCCCATTACTAATTTATCCACCTAAAGAAAGAATAGGTTTGTTTGATTTATTATCGGGATATATAGATATAAGTTCCAAGATTAATTGGGCGTACCCTAAACCTGAATATAGGTTGTATTAAAGGAGAAATTACTATGACAAAAGCAGATATTATCGAAGAAGTTGCAAATAAAACTGGATTTACAAAAGTAGAGACAGAAGCTGTATTTACAGCAATTATTGATTCGATATCAAAAGCATTGAAAAATAGTTCTCGAGTCGATATAAGAGGTTTTGGTAATTTCTCCGTTAAGCAAAGAGTTGCAAGGGAAGCAAGAAATCCCAAAACTCAGAAAATTATTAAATTACAAGAGAGATATGTCCCTATTTTTAAAGTATCTAAATTATTGAGAGAAGAAGTTAGTAAAGCAATTTTAAGAGGATTTTAGAAAAGGAGGTTCGATGCCCTGCGGTAAAAAGCGTAAAAAGAAAAAGATGAACACGCATAAGCGTAAAAAGCGTCTTCGTGCAGACAGACATAAGAAAAAGTAAAACTTAGGAAAGTTTACTTTAATTCTTAAGCTCGAAGAGTGTTGAAAAAAAGTGTGCTAAGGACCGTCAATCATTGATTGACAGTCCTTTCTACTTAACTTTAACAGAAAGAGTTGATTGATTTTGAATTTACAAGAATCAACTATATTAACGGTTACACAACTTAACAATCAAGCAAAGTACTTTCTTGAAGAGAAATTTGCTCATGTTTGGATTGAGGGTGAATTATCATCTCCTAAGAAATATCCATCCGGCCACATTTATTTTACTTTGAAAGATGACAATAGCGAATTGTCATGCGTAATGTTTGCACAACAATCGAAAAAATTGTCTTTTGATTTGCTCACCGGGACAAAAGTAATAGCAAATGGTGATATTTCATTATATTTAGCAAGGGGACAATATCAATTCATTGTTAAAAATATGTATCCTTCAGGTCAGGGTGAGTTATGGTTGGCCTATGAAAAATTAAAACAAAAACTCTTCGATGAAGGTCTTTTTGATGAAGTGCATAAAAAACCGATTCCAAAATATCCCAAAGAAATTGGAATTGTAACTTCAAGTAGCGGTGCTGTGCTTAGAGATATTATCAATGTGGTCAACCGTCGTTCTCCACAAGTCAGAATTTTGCTACGATCTGCACAAGTACAGGGCGAGAATTCTGCTCAAGATATATCAAATGGAATTAATGAGTTAAACGAACACGGAAGAGTTGATGCAATTATCGTTGGGCGAGGTGGTGGTTCTTGGGAAGATTTGTGGAGTTTCAATGAAGAAATTGTAGCTAGAGCAATTTATGAATCAGAAATCCCAGTTATTTCTGCGGTAGGACACGAGACAGATTTCACCATTACTGATCTAGTCGCAGATTTAAGGGCACCCACTCCATCAGTTGCTGCAGAACTGGCAGTCCCAATTAAAAATGAACTTATACAAACAATTGATTATTTCTCGTCTAGATTATTTGATTCTGTAAAGAAAAGTATAGAAAATCGTAACGATTTAGTTAATCAATATTTATCTAGATATGGATTGCATAAACCAAACATATTGTTAAATCGACTATCAGAAAACATAAATATTAAAGATCATCAAATAAGACAACTAATTTCCACAAAATTAAATCAATCTTATGAAAAAGTAAATTCTTTTGAAAAGAATTTGGAAAATCTAAATCCAATGAAAATATTGGAAAGAGGGTATTCAGTAGTATTCGATGAAAATTGTAGTTTGGTAAATTCTACAAAATCTGTAAGTTTAGGTGATACAATTAATGTTAAATTTGCAAGAGGATTAATTTCTGCAAATGTTCAAAATATAGAGGATAGCGAAAATGAATAAAAATGATTTTGAAACTGCAATTAACAGACTCAACGAAGTCGTTGAGAATTTAGAATCAGACACTGTTTCTTTAGAAAATAGTATGGCTTTATTTGAAGAGGGAATGCAACTTATTCAAGAATGTAAAGATTTGTTGCAAGAATCCGAAGAACGAGTAAAAACTTTGTTGAAAGAAAACGATGAATTCAAGGAAGTCCCGGGAGTTTGAACGAGCTATGGAAAGAGCAAGCAGTAGGCAGTAAACAATTGAATAACTACTGAATTACCATAGAATCACCATTGTTTTAAGAGAGGTTTATTATGAAGTTTGGTTGCACAGGAAATTATCAAAAACCCGAATTTTTCAAAATTGCTACAGAAATTTACTATCATTTAAAGAATACTGAACACGATTACTATTTATCATCATCAGCTTTGACAAATGGAGAACATCCTGAACTTAAAGAGGTCGAAGTTAAACATATTCAAGATATTGCTGAAGAATGTGATGTAATATTATCAATCGGTGGAGATGGAACTATTCTTGCAACTCTCAGGCAAATTGGAAAAAGCACTACCCCAATTCTTGGAATTCATATTGGTGGACTCGGATTTTTAGCAGCTTGTTCACAGAAGGATTACATCGACAGCATTAACGAAATCATAAATGGTAACTACTTTGTTGAAAAGCGAATGCTTATAGAAGCTACAATTGATACTAATAAAAGCAGAAAGTTCTTTGCCTTAAACGATATAGTAATTGATCACGGCACATCAGCTAGAATTCTTAAAACTCATGTTTATGTTTCTGATAAATATCTTAACACTTTTGAAAGTGATGGAATGATATTTGCAACACCAACCGGCTCAACGGCTTATTCACTATCGGCAGGTGGACCAATAATCACACCTTCATTAGATGTAATATTAGTTACACCAATTTGCCCTCATAGTTTATCTGCGAGATCAATAGCTTTATCTTCAGAAGAAGTGATATCCGTTAGTTTTGCAGAAGAACCTGCAGGTATGGCCGTAACAATTGATGGCCAAGTCCGTTTACCAGTTGATTACTCAACAAAAATCTCAATACGAAAAGCTGATTATTCAGCAAATATGATTCAATTTGTTCATAACGATTACTTCCAAACACTTCGAACAAAAATGGGTTGGGCTGGGAATGTAAGGTGATGTGTTGAGAATTGGGGAATGTGAGAAAAGGAGAAAGTAAACTGACTTTAAAAGATTTTACCAAATGAAAAAACACTAACAGATAATAGCTGACTATGATGATATTTAGAATAATTTTCGGGTAAACATAATTGAAACAATATGTTAAATAAAACCTCAATAAAATTTTGTGGACGCCAAATTGAAATAGGTCAACTTCATGACCATTTCAAAGAAATATATAAACAAAAGAAATCCGAAACTGTTATTGTTTGTGGTGAACCAGGCGTAGGTAAAACTGCATTACTAAATCAGTTTTTTGGATTAAACAAAAATATTGACTATTGGCATTTAATCCCTTCGACAAATGGAGGTATAATTAAATCAATAGTAGAATTTATTTTTAATAAATATGATGTAAATACAATATTACAATATCTTTCACCATTGATGATTGTATGCCTAAATGGTTATTATCCAAAGTTAAGAAAAATAGCCGAACAAAAATTTATAGAATTACCTGAGAGAAAACCACTTGAAAGTAAAATAGTACTTTTTGAAACTATTAAAGTTCTATTAGAAACCTCTATACGAAAAGAAAAACCTGCTATTCTTTGGTTTGATGATTTTCATTTAGCAAGCATTTTAGATGTTGAATGTTTAATCTATCTAATGAAAGAAGTAAATGAGAGGGGAATGAATTTACATTTCATATTTTGCAACCAAAATCAAAAATTAGAACAACAACATAAGTCATTTCTTACTCAAACAAAACCCAGTTTAAGAATTGAATTGGAACCATTTACATTTGGGGAATTCATTAGTTTCTTAAATTGTGAATTTAGTTATACATTTAGTACACTTAATCAAGAGTTTACTAAAAAATTATACGCTAATTCTAGAGGTAATCCACTATTTATATTTCAAATTATTGAACAATTTAAATTCAATAATATACTAGAGTATAAAAAAGATAAGAATTGGTATTTAAATGATTTTGAGAATTTTAACTGGCCTTCACAATTAACAGATTCAATCCAAAACAGACTTGATACATTAAGTAAGAAATCAAAAGCATGGGATTTGCTTTGCTACATTTCTTTGAGTGAAAATAATTTGTGTTTTGAAGATTTCACAAAACTTTTGATGATAACTAAAGCAGAATTCAAACAAATCTTAACAGATTTATCTGAAAGTAAATTAATTACTCTGGATTTGAAATTTACACATCCATTGTTATCGATGCTTGTATTGGAAAATATCTCCAAAAGAGAAAAAGAAAAAGTTAATCGGTTAATTATAGAATATCTCAAAAACAAAAAAAGAACAACACCTGTTATTTTAGCAGAATATTATCGAAAAATAAATCTGTCAAATCAAAAAGAGAAATTAGAAGCAAAAGAAGTATTTCTAAAAGCTTGGTTTAAAATGAAAGATAATATTGGATTTATTTCCAATTTGATAGAGTATCTTAAACAAATTATTTATTTGGAAGTTGACGAATCAATAAAAGTTGATTTTAAAATTCGTTTAGCTAATCTTCAATTAATAAATCAGATTAAAAAAAAGGAAGCGATATCGCTTCTTGAAAAGTGTGTTAATGAAGGAAATGATGAGCAAAAACTAACTGCTACAATACTACTTTTTGATAGGTTATTTGGTATAAAAGAAAATAACTATTTTGAAAAGTTCATCAATAATGGTTTAAAGATTGTAAAGAGGATAAACAATCCACAGTTGTTTGGTCGTTTTATGCTAAACTACGCATATTACTTAAAAGTAATAGGCAATTTCAACAAACGGAAAGAATTGATGGATAATTTGATGGCTATTGCATCTAAATCCAAAGACTTATATTGGGTACAAGTTGTAATCTATGATCAAATGAGTGAAGATTCTTCAAAAGAAGGAGATTGGCAGAAAACAAAACAATATGCAGAAAATGCACTTAATATTTGTATAAAACATCCTTTTAAGTACCTCTATCATAGTTTAAAAGGAAGTGCTTATGAACAATTGAGCTATTATGAGTTAGTACATTCTAATTATCCAAAAGCGATGGAGTTAGCCGAAGAAGCGTTAGAATGTTACCAGAAAAAAGGAGCACTCAGAGAAATAGCTCACGGAAAAGAATTGATTGGGCAAATACTCACTTTTTCAGGTAGGAATAGTGAAGCTATTCCAAAATTGGAGGAAAGTGTTCGTATTTTGAACAGAATTGGTGAACATTTAGAACTAGCTAAACCACTTATCAATTTAATTGATGCATATAATAAAAGTGGAAAGTTCAATAAAGCCTTATCAATTTGTAAGGAGTATAATAGCATATTGATAAAGTATAAGGACCCATATTTTTACTCAGTATTTCTTCTAATATTTGGTCAAACTCTTACATTTTGTGGGTTTTATTCCAGAGCAATTCAAAAAATAAATAATGGTATCGAGATTGCTGAAAAATATGAAATTGATTTAAACTCTGGACAAGGGTATTATCATTTAGGGAATTGCTATTTTCATAGAACTAAGCCAGATTATGAAAAAGCTTATAATTCATTTAACAGAGCATACGAAATACTATTTCATAACTCCGATTTTGCAGAGATGGGAGCTGATAATGATGTTATGCTTATACAATCTGCATTTTATTTGAAAAATTGGGATCAAGTAAAACTATGGCAAACAGTTCTTAAAAAGAGAGTAAAGGAATCAAAGCTAAATTCTTTACGATATAAGCTAATGAACTTGTGTTTCATTCAAAAACCCAATATCACAAAGCTTAATTCCAAAAAAGAGATTATGAACAGTAAAAATGATAGTGATATTGGATGGATATTTTATTATAAGACTCTATTAAGTGATGATGATTCTGAAGAATTCCTAAATAATTTGCTTTCTTCAATACTGTTTTTCAATCGGAAAGGTTCAAGTGAACCGATTTGGCAATTAGTGCAAAAAACTAGAAAGAACATCCTTCCAATTCAATATTCTCCGAATATCAATGTAAAGATTGAACTATGTTTAAACCTGCTTAATGAAATCAATATTAACACCCTTGTTGCAAGTGAGACAGTTAATCCTTCTAATCTCCTGTTGCAAATTGCTCAGAGGATGTATTCCAATGAAATTAGTATAAGTAATATTTTTGGAGGTTTATTATTAGAGCAAAGGCAATCTTTACTTGTTCAATTTTTGAAAGATATTTTCAACAATAAAACTAACTTATCATCTCTATTGCAGAAGTACTTTGAAGATGAAGTATCTAAAATTGGGATTGATTATTGCGATTTAGAAAATTTAGTTAAGAAGCAGTACTAAATTCGAAATATAACTAATGGATTCATAATTTTATTATCCATTAGATATTTTTGTTTGAGATTGGTGTAATTGTCGGGGTGATTTATATGATACTAAAGATAAACATATTAAAACTAACAGAATATAGGAAGTAACTTTTTGTAAATGTACCGAGGGAGGGAATCGAACCCTCACTCTCCTAAGAGAACCGGATTTTGAATCCGGCGCGTCTACCAATTTCACCACCTCGGCTGAAAAAACAACCACGAAATTTAGGTCAATAAAACTGTGTTGAACAAGACTAAGTTTTGCAATAATTTGTTAAAATAGTTCCTGATTTCGTAGTAATTTTCAGTACTATGGTGAACAAAATATATATTATTATTGTATTATCTGTGTTAGTTCAAATTGGTTGCACTCACAGAATCAAAGTTATTGATAAATGGGATAATGGGAATATCAAAAAAACAACTCAAAAACTACAATCCCAATATGTTATTGAAACATTCTACTATCAATCTGGTGTTAAAGAATCAGAAATATCACTTTTTAACAATAAATTAGATGGCGCTAGTAAACATTGGGATATTGAAGGAGTTTTAATTTCAGAATCTAACTTTGAAAATGGAGAGCTGCACGGTGCAACTATTCATTATTATCCAGAAGAAATCCCTAAACATTCAGTTGAATATTTCTACGGGCAAAAACACGGTTACGATCGTTGGTATTACTCAAATGGACAAATAAAATCTGAAGCTCAGTATAAATTTGGAGAGAGAGATTCTGAGATAATCCGCTGGGATGAAAATGGTTATCTAATTTATTAAAACTTGACAAAAAGTAAATAATCTGAGGGGATTTATCCCCAAACTTGCTATTAAGTATTAATATTTGTGCTAAAGCCCAGTATATTTTAATAACATTACCAACGCATAAACGCGTGTGTGATTTAGTCTGTTTTAACAATTGTTTTGGACAGATATGGATAAAATTTGGAACAGTTAATGAAATCTTTGATATAAAAAATAATTACCGTAGATTTCGCTAACTATATATTCAGTAATTATGTTTAAACCATCAAATTAAAGGAAAAATAATGAAGAAATTTATGTATGTTTTTGTTCTTCTTTCGTTTGTATTCGCACAATCTTTCCAATTTAATAGCTTATATTTAACAGAAGAAATTCGTAGTTCTGTAAAATCTCTATTGAATTATGAGGATATTGCTGTTAATATTGAGGATGATCAAAGTAGGATTGAATTTTATCAAGCAGTTTCTGAGGTTTTGCATTTTGAGATAATAGAGTTCAATTCAAAATCAGAAGAAAAATACAAAAATTATCAAGAAATTGTTACAAAATATTCAAATCAGCTAAATATTAAACAGTTAGACCTACATCTAATTCAAACTCCTGATTTCAAATATGAGTATAAACCTATTGAGATTAATATGAAGAATGTCCAAAAACAACTTCATAAGAAACAAGCAAAAATTCTACGAAAGCAATTTCTACAATTGTACAAGAATTATAAATCTAATAAGGAGATATTCGTTCAAAGAATTAACGAACTAAAAGAACAGATAAAAGAGCAAGAGAAAATTGCTAAACAACAAATCGATAAGAAAACAGAAAAAGCAAAAGAGAAACAAGACAAAATTGTCGAAGTAGAAATCCCAAAAGCTAAACTTAGTTTTGGCAAACTAAATACCGATACACAAACTTTAGAAATATTATACTTTAGCGAAACTAATATTCACGGTTTTCAATTTGATTATACCGGTATTAAGATTAAAGATTGTATAAATGAAATGTTCACTAACAATTTATCTTCAAGTAAAATTCTTGGATTTTCCATGAGCGGTGGAGCGTTGCCTTCAGGGAATGGAAGATTAGTTGAAATACACTACGAAACAGATAAAGAAACTAATTTTTGCATTTCAAACCTAAAACTTGCTGGATCTAAAGGGACAGAAATTTTGGCTGAATATGATGGTTGTATTGAAATTCCAGGCACATTACCCGTAGAAGCACTCGAGCAGAAAACTGAAATTACAAAAGAAGAAATCAGAGAACCTGTAGTAGAAGAAACTAAACCTGTATTAATTGAGAAAGTTGAAATAGAGGAACACCAAGTAATAGAAGAATCTGCTAAAATTGAACCAGTTATTGAACAAATTAAAGAAGAAGTTGTTCAACCATATACCGGAGATAAATCTGCACTAACAAAACAATCCTCAGAAGAATTTACTAAACCAGTTGTAGTTGAGAAAATAAAAGAAACTGTTGAAAAAACTCCAATTGTTACTAAAAAGGAACAAGCTAAATCTAACGATTTTTCACATATAGCTCGATTTGGTTCTGCTTTTAAAATGGCGAAAAATGAAGGTTTCACAAAGTTTAAGTACAAAGGACGATATTATTCCACATTAACTCGCACCGATTTCCGTAGAGCATTTAGAAGAGCCAGGGGAGAAGGGCGTAAATCATTTTATTTTTCTGGAAGAAGATATTCAACTAAGTTAGCAGGTGAATCTGAGAAAGAGTGGAAAGAAAAATTAGGGTTCTAAAAAATTAATAGGTGCCATGGATGACACCTATTAATATAAATATCATTAACTCAAGAAATTAACTGTAACAAAATTCCAATTTACGATATTCCAGAAACTTTCGACATATTTTGGTCTAGCATTTCTGTAATCGATGTAATATGCGTGTTCCCAAACATCACAAGTCAAAAGTGGTTTTCGATCAGTAGTTAATGGAGTACTAGCGTTTTGAGTACTGATTATTTCAAGTGAGTTGTCAGTATTTTTTACCAGCCAAACCCAACCAGATCCAAATGTAGTAATGGCCTTCTGAGAAAACTGTTCTATGAATTTTTGGATAGATCCAAATTCCTTCTGAATAGCATCCAATAATTTACCAGTTGGTTCATTATTATTTTGTGGAGTCAAACAGTTCCAATAAAATGAGTGATTCCAAACCTGAGCAGCATTATTGAATATTCCACCTGTTGAATTTTTGATAATCTCTTCGAGAGTCATATTTTCAAATTCAGTATTTTGAATGAGATTATTCAAATTGTTTATGTATGTTTGATGGTGTTTGCCATAGTGGAATTCCAATGTCTCTTTTGAGATATTAGGTTCTAAAGCATCCATCGTGTATGATAATTTAGGTAATTGATGTTTCATGATTTTGTTATCCTTTCATAAGTAAGCTGGCGGAAAGGAAAAAGAAAAGGAGGAGAACCTTTCCGCCTTTTTGAAAAATTTATAATTCTTCTGCGTGTTTGTCAAGATAGTCTGCTACGCCATCTGTAGTACCTTCCATTCCTGCATCACCATCCATCCATCCTGCTGGGCAGACTTCACCATGCTTCTGGTGAAACGAAAGTGCGTCCACCATTCGTAGCATCTCGTCGATATTTCTTCCAAGTGGAAGATCGTTGATTACTGAATGTCTAACGATTCCATCTTCGTCAATTAAGAATGAACCTCGTAGTGCGACTGATCCACCAATAGTTGAATCTTCCTCACCATTTTCTGTGAGAATAGTTGCGTTTTCAGCATCTACTAAAACATCATATTTTCTTGAGATACTTTTGTCAATATCAGCAATAATTGGATATTGAACATTTCCAATACCACCTTTATTGACTGGTGTACTTTTCCAAGCTAAATGGCTGAAATGACTATCGACTGAACATCCAATAACTTGGACATTTCGTTTTTCAAATTCGCTCAATCGATGGTTAAATGCTAATAATTCTGTTGGACATACAAAAGTGAAGTCCAACGGATAAAAGAAAATTACTATTTTTTTTCCTTTGTAATCATTTAGACTTATATCTTTGAATGAATTATCAGGCATAATTGCAGTTGCTTTGAATTCTGGTGCTTGTTTTGTTACTAACATTATTTTTACTCCTTATTGCTACATTTATTACATATTCCTGTCAACAGAAGAAATGCTCCATTGACCTTGTGTTCGATTTCATTTTTATGGGATGATATGTAATTACTAATCCCAAAAAATAAATCATAAAGTTCATTACATTGAGTACAGTAGAAATGTTGATGGTCGTTTACATTTCCATCGTAGTGAAGAATTCCATTAATATCAAGTGAAAGAAGCTGATTTTCATTAGTAAGTACACCCAAGTTTCTATAAACAGTACCTAAACTGATATTTGGAATTTTAGGTTTAACCAAATTTAGAACATCAACTGCTGTAGGATGAGTTGTTACTCCCCTTACTGCATTTAAAATTTCTTCCCTTTGTTTACTGTATCTCATAAATAGTAATGATTCCTACTAACAAAATATAAAACAGTTATATAGTACTAGACAAGTCTTATTTAAAATATATCAAAAAAAACCCCGTTTTAAACGGGGTTTCAAATTCTTCTGTTTATTTAGGATTTCATTTTAATATAGAAGAGTCCTATAATCTTCAATATCTATTTTGTCTTTAACTCCAGTTAGCCAATCAGAAAAGACAGATGCTCTTTTTGTAGATAGTAGTTGGTTATATAAATTATCATATTCTTCTAAATATTGAGCTTCATCGAATTCATCTTTAGCTATCATTTTAATTATAACAGCTCCGTTAGAAGTAGGAATAACAGGTGATGTATCTCCAGGATGCATAGCTAAGAGTGTTCCTAGAACTTTCGAACTTCTGCCAATTTCAGGGAAACTGTCGCCAATACCTTTAGTTGTATCAGGCATAAATTCAATTAAATCACTCTTATCAGCTAAGGTTTTAAGATCAAAATATGTTTCTGATTCCTTTTCAAGGATTTCTGCTACATAAGTTTTTTTCTTTTCACGAGTTAACTTTTTAGTGATACTCTCTTTAACTTCTTCCAATGGTTTGAATCCTCCTGATATTTCGTCTAATATATGGAAAATCGCATATCCAGTAGTTGCCCAGAGAGGATCGGATACTGAATCAATATCTCGATCAAATGCAAAGCGAACAGCGTCTCTCATTGGACCCATTTTGAAAGGAAATCCAGAGTTATTTTTGTATTCTTGTGTGATATCAATAGTATCAGCAACTATGCCAAACGAAAAGAGAGCTTCTGAAAATGATGAATAATCTGCTTCTCCAGCAAATAGAAGAGCTTCACTTAAAATACTATCTTGGTAAGTTGCAAATTGAGAAGAATCAATTGTTGAGTAATCTATATCCCAAAGTGCATATTCTACAACTCGAGAAGGGTAAATTTGATATAATTCGTCCTTATCTTGGTTATATCTAGCTTCAATTTCAATTTCGCTGATTTCTATTAAACTATCTTCAACAGAACGAGATTTAACGAAAGCATACTGAATTGTTGTATTTGTATTACTTGCAATAAAATTATATTTTACTTCATTCTCTGATATCGATGCAGCACTATTATATAACTCTCGTAATTTTCTTGATGTTAACCAATCTTTTAGATAAACTTCCCAAGTAACAAAGAATTGGTTTAATTCTTCAGGATAAGTACCATTTATAAGTGCAGTTTGGTAATCAAAAAGTTTGAAACTATTTGTAGTAGAATCTATAAATAATCCTGCTTGAGTTAAACTGTTTTGAAATGCTAAAGGTGGATTATATAACAAAAAATCATATACTTCATCATCAGATGTATTAAGTTGTAAGCTCTCAATTTTACGGTTTTGAATAACTTGATCTGTTATGTTACTCCAAGCTGAGTTTTGTGCAGTTTGCTTTGCTCGACCGTCAATTGTTTTGCCTTGTTGTTTTTGACGATTAATTTGTATATCCCATTCATTTCTGAATTGACGATGTGTAATGTTCTCACCATCAACTAATCCTACAAATGAGCCTGTATTTCTCTTACCAAAAATGACATCTAAAATATTGGCTCCTCCAACCAGTCCACCAATTGTCATACTGGCTATAAATACAAACAACAATACCCACAAAATAATGTGAGATCTTTCTCTAATAACTGTCATATTAAACATTAATAATTCTCCTAATAACTGTTTAATTATTTATAAAATATTTTGTCTCAGTGGAGATAAGCGGGATCGAACCGCTGACCTCTTGAATGCCATTCAAGCGCTCTCCCAACTGAGCTATATCCCCATAATATGGTTCGGGCAAGTCCTCAAATTTATCTCTATCACGATAGTATGTCAAAGGAAAAAAGACAATATGATTTGTACAAATTAAAAATCTTAACAATCAATTCAAGACTGTTTATTGTAGAGAAGAGTATTTCTTTTTAAATTATAAGTAGTTAAATCAGACAAATCTAAGGAGATTAATATGGTTTCATCCAAAGAAAAATATTACAAAGGATTATTTCTGATAGCAGCTATCTATGATTTAACGCTGGGAATTATTTTCACCTTTTTTTACAAACAAGCTTTTCAATTGATAGATATGTCAGATAAACTACCAGTATTTGGAGGATATATTTCGTTAATCGGAGCATTCTTGTTCGTAATTGGTATTGCATACTACCTAATTTGGCGTGGAGATTTGCAACAAAATCGTGATTTGATAATAGTCGGTACTTTTTACAAAATTGCCTATGCAACAGTAGCGTTTGTTTATCTAATCCTAGGGAATATTCCTCATCCTATCTTTGCATATTTGTTTGGAATTGTAGACATAATATTTTTCATTCTGATGACTGAATGTATTTTATTTTTAAGGAAAGTCACAAAATAGTATGATTCGATAATAGAATCGTTGGATAAATTGCTTGTTAACCAATAAATTTGAGTTTCTATTTATAACAAAAAAAGGAGTAAATCAATGAAGAAAGTTATTACTATTTTAAGTCTGGTTGGTTTTTTTGTAATTTTAACTGCCCAAACAGAGGAACCTACCCACTCAATGACTGGTAGTTTAGGATCTGTTACAATTGACGGAACCATCTATAATCAAATCTCGCTTCGTCCGGAAATCCCAGTTGGGAAATTTGGTGTTGGATTGGACATTTATCTGTATATCGATGCAGATGGAAATCTTTACAAGGAGAATTGGGATTTTTCAAATGGTAAAGCTACATATCGAACATTAGTCGATAAAATCTATTATCTCCGTTGGGGAAGACCTAATGATGATTTTTATTTCCAATTTGGAGCATTACCTTATACAACTTTAGGTCAAGGTATTTTGGTCAATAATTATTCCAATACGATAGATTATCCAGAAGTCAGAAGAATGGGACTTGATTTAAAAGCTAAATATTCAGGACTCGGACTAGAAGTTATTAACAGCGATTTCAAAAGAATTCCAGGGGTTTCAGGTTTTAGAGCATCTTACGATATTTTATCCAATTTACAAGTAGGCGTATCGTATGTTACAGATGCAGACCAAATGTCTGGTTTGAAAGACAGAGATGGAGATGGCTATCCGGATGTGTTTGACCACTATCCCGATATTGGCGAAAAATGGGATGAAGCCGAAGAAGAAAAAGATGTTTGGCAAAATATCTATGAAGAATTGAATGGTAATTCTGATGGATTTGAAGACTGGTTTAGTAGTTTACCCTTAAACCATAATCCCTATGATCCATCCACAAGTGATGCAAATTCTATCAGTGGGACAAGTATTGATGTTGCTTACAAAATCAACAAAAATATCTCATTATACTCTCAAGTTGCCCAATTAGTTGGTAAGATAACTGATGATGATGATTCTATTAAATCTTTAGGTATGGGTTTTGTCCCACTAGGAGTATCTGCTAGATTTGGTCCGATGAAATTTAGAGCAGAATACAGGCAAACAAGCGATTATTTCATTTTCAATTATTGGGACCAATCTTATGATTTTGATAGAATAAAATATGATTCAGAAAATGAAGAACTTATAACAAAAGAAAGTACACTTTCCAACTTTAAAGCAATGAAAGGTTTCTATGCTGAAATGTCAGCTAATATGTTTAATTTCTGTTCTATCGGAATTGGTTATCAAGATATGAGGGGTGAAAATGTTGATGAAGAAGCAAACAAAACACTTTTAGGAAATCTTAACATAAATACATCTCAAATCCCTAAACTAAAAAAAGCAGAATTGTTTTATAAACAAAGTAATATTTCTACTTTATTTACAGAAGAATCATTGCTTAATACAATCTGGGGTTACGATGTTGGTTTAGAAATATCAGACGGACTGATGCTAGTTTATAAAGGGAGAACATCTTACATTCGAAATTCTGATTTTGAAATTGAACCAGTAAACTCCGTTCAATTTGAAACACAGTTTGTTTTTTAAGAGAAAGTAGAAAGTAAACTATAATGGCTAAAATTTCTTCAAAATCAATTCGTCAGCAATTTATTGAATTTTTCAAGAATAAGGGACATTCAATCATTCGTTCTTCGTCGGTTGTTCCGAATGATGATCCAACTCTTTTATTCACAAACGCTGGGATGAACCAGTTTAAACCTATATTTTTGGATACAGAAAATCCAAAATCAAAACGAGCTGTAAATTCTCAAAAGTGCATTCGAGTAAGTGGAAAACATAACGACCTAGAAGAAGTCGGAGTGGACGATTATCATCACACATTTTTTGAAATGCTAGGCAATTGGTCGTTTGGAGATTACTACAAAAAAGAAGCTATTCAATGGGCGTGGGAATTGCTTACTAAAGTTTGGAAAATGGACAAAAATAGGTTATGGGTTACTATTTTCCAAGACGATGATGAAGCTGGAGAATTGTGGAAAGAAGTAACCGACATTGACCCAAAACGAATACTCAAATTTGGTCATAAAGACAATTTTTGGGAAATGGGAGAAACTGGTCCTTGTGGTCCGTGTTCCGAAATTCACTATTATACTGGTGAAGATGCAGATGCGCAAATTCCAGAAGGAGTAAACCGTGACCACAATTATAGAGAAATATGGAATTTAGTGTTCATCCAATATAATAGAGATGCAGATGGAAAACTCACCGACCTCCCTGCTAAACATGTCGATACAGGTGCCGGTCTGGAGCGAATTGTTGCAATTCTAAACGGTAAAACATCGAATTACGATACTGATCTGTTTATGCCAATTATTGAGAAAATATCGCAAATATCAAACACTGAATATTCAATAGATGATGGTGTACCACATAGAGTTATTGCTGACCACTTAAGAATGTTAGCATTTTCCATTGCTGATGGAGCAATGCCGGGTAATGAAGGCAGAGGATATGTTTTGCGTAGGGTTTTACGAAGGGCATCTCGCTACGGTCGAATTTTAGATATGCACGAACCGTTTATTTACAAATTGATACAAACCTTAGTAGAAGTTATGGGTGACGCTTTCTCTGAATTAGCTGAAAAACAATCACATATTGAAAAAGTGATTAAAGCAGAAGAAACTTCATTTGGTTCAACTCTGGATAAAGGAATTGAAATTTTTGAGAAAATAAGTCAAGGAATGAAAACGGGTGAAAGTATTTCTGGAGAAGATGCGTTCAAACTCTACGACACTTATGGATTTCCTTGCGACTTAACCGAGTTAATGGCTCGAGAAATTGGTTTATCTGTTGATACAAATGGATTTGAATCCTGTATGGATGTGCAGAAAAAAAGTTCACGGGAAGCAGGAGGTTTTACACATCAAACAGATAATTTCGACTGGACTGACATTTCAAAAGGTACTTCAAGTGAATTTGTCGGTTATGAACAAACTGCGTGTGATTCAATAATTAGAAAAATTCAATTTGAAAATGACAAAAAAGGGAGTATTATTCTCGATAAAACTCCATTCTACCCTGAACAGGGGGGACAAGTTGGTGATGTGGGGATTTTGAAAAATACAGATTTTGAATTTATTGTAACTGATACTCAAAAATCTTCCGATGAAATTGTCCATTTTGGAAAAATAATGTATGGGAAATTACCTAAGGATGGAAAAGTTACTGCCACAATTGATAATGAGTATCGTCAAAAGATTAGCTTAAATCACACAACAACTCATTTGTTGCATCAAGGGCTTAAACAAATATTGGGAGACCACGCACACCAATCAGGTTCTTTAGTTGGATCAGATAGATTTCGTTTTGATGTTACTCATTATGAACGAATTACTTTAGATGAAATTCGGCAGATTGAAGTCATTGTAAATTCAAAAATCAGAGAAAATATTGAAGTGTCAACAGATGTTAAGGATTATGAAACAGCCCGTTCTGAAGGTGCTGTTGCCTTATTTGGAGAAAAATATGGTGATAAAGTTAGGATGGTCAATATTTCCGATTTTTCTAAAGAATTATGTGGCGGAACCCACGCTAACAGAACTGGTGATATAGGTGCGTTTAAGATAATTTCTGAATCCGCTTTGGCAGCTGGAATTCGTCGTATTGAAGCCATAACTGGAAATTCTGTTATTAAATACTTGCATCAGAATGAAGAAATTATTCAACAGGCGAAGAACTTATTCAAGTGTAGTGAAACTGATATTCCAGAGAAAATTCAACAGACTCTTGATCAAAAGAAATCACTAGAAAAAGAAAATAAAGAATTAAAACTACTAACTCAAAGTGATGTTGTAGATGATTTAATTTCTAAAGCACATCAATTTGGAGATGTTAGATTGGTTGTTACTAAAATTGATGAAATTGATGATTTAAAAGCTATCGGAGATGAGTTTAGACAGAAATTCAAACAAAGTGGAATTGCACTAATTGGCACAGTTAAAAATGATAAACCGATGGTAATGTGCGCAATAACAGATGACTTAACCAACAATATTCAAGCTGGAAAAGTTGTGAAAGAAGTTGGTGAAAAAATCGGTGGAGGTGGCGGAGGTAAACCTCATCTAGCAACCGCCGGAGGTAGAAATTCTGATTCCTTACAAAGTGCATTGGATTTTGGCGAAACTTACATCAAAGCAAAAATTGATTTTTTTCAAGATAATCGAAAGTAAAATATGTATTCGAAAACACCATTAATATTTGAACAAAGTAAAAAAGGGCAAATAGGAGCATCATTACCAAAATTGGATGTTCCTGAGTTTGCTCTATCTTCGGTTATTCCAGATAGTTTATTGAGAGCAATACCAGCAGAATTACCGGAAGTATCCGAACCTGAAGTAGTTCGGCATTATACTAATTTATCGGTTAAAAATCATCATGTGGACAGAGATTTTTATCCACTCGGTTCTTGCACAATGAAGTACAATCCAAAAATCAACGATGTAATTTCAGGATTGCCGGGATTTGCAGGTTTGCATCCACTTCAATCAGATGAATCTGCTCAGGGAGCGTTGAAGATTATTTGGGAATTGGAACAAATGCTCATCAATATTACCGGTATGGAACGAGTTACACTCCAACCAAGTGCCGGAGCTCAAGGGGAATTTGTCGGTATTTTGATGATGAAAAAGTATCATGAATCTAAAAATGAAGATAGAAAATACATCATAATACCTGAGACTGCTCACGGAACTAACCCGGCGAGTATAGTGTTCTCTGGATATCTAACTCGGCAAGTTGCTACCGATGAAAGAGGTAGAGTAGATATCTATGATCTCAAAGCAAAATTGGATTCGGATGTAGCAGGAATGATGTTAACTCAACCAAATACTCTCGGATTATTTGAAGATAGAATCGAAGAAATATCTACTTTAGTTCACGAAGTTGGCGGATTGATGTATATGGATGGTGCAAATTTAAATGCCCTGATTGGAATTGTCCGACCAGCTGATATGGGATTTGATATCACTCATATTAACCTGCATAAAACATTTTCTACTCCACATGGAGGTGGAGGTCCCGGTTCTGGTCCGATTGCGGTAGCGGAAGAACTTACTCCATTTTTGCCAACTCCAATGGTTAAAAAGGAAGATGAAAAATATTGCTGGGATTACGAATATCCGCAAAGTATCGGACCAATTCACGGATTTTATGGTAACTTTAGCATTTTGGTTAGAGCGTGGGCGTTTATCAAAACGATGGGCGAAAGTGGATTAATAGCAATGACTAAACAAGCAGTTTTAAATGCTAATTATCTAAAATCTCTTTTGGAAGAAAAATATCATATCCCATTTTCTGAAGGTACTTTACACGAATTTGTTATTTCCGGGACAAAACAAAAAGAGAGAGGAATTAGAGTTTTAGACATTGCAAAATCTCTCTTGGATTATGGATATCACGCCCCTACAATTTATTTTCCGATAAATGTTCCAGAGGCGATGATGATTGAGCCAACTGAATCCGAAACAAAACAAACTTTGGATAATTTCGCAAATACACTATTAGAAATTGATAAACGGATTGATACTGAATCTGATACATTAATAGAAGCTCCGGAGAAAACTCCAGTTAAACGATTGGATGAAACTAAGGCAAATCGTGAACTCAATTTAAGATGGACCAAATGAAATACAAAATCGACGATGATAAGATATTTGTAAAACTCGTGCGAGGTGATTGGATTAACAAATCTCTAACAAAAATTGCTGAAGATAACAATCTTACTTCAGGTTGGATTTCTGGCATAGGTGCGATAGAAAATATAGAACTAGGTTATTATGATTTTGATTCAAAATCATACATCAAAAAGTCATTTGACGGAGAATTTGAGTTGATTGGATACAATGCAAATATCAGTTTGAAAGATAGTGAAGTGTTTATACACTCTCACGCAACTATTGGAGACATAAACTTCAAAGTTTTTGGTGGTCATTTATACGATGCAAAAATTTCTGCAGCAGGTGAATTTTTAATTCAAAAAGGCAAAATTGTAATCAATCGCACAATTGATAAAAACATTGGCCTAGCGTTATGGGAAATTTTGTAAATTTATTGTTGGTTTATTTGGCGTAAAGTGTGCTATAACTGATTACTAAGTGTAAAATTTAGCTTTGTAAGATTGTTACAATGAATTAAAAGGAGAGAAAATTGAAAATTATAAATGATATAGAAAAAAGAATTAGCTTGCTAGACTGGGGTATATTAATAGTGATAATAATTATGCTTACAATAGTCTATTTACCAAGTTCTATTTGGCGAGAAGAAGTTAAATTTAGAACTAATAGCAGGCAACAAATGACAGATATAGCCGAAGCCGAAGAATTTTACAAAGAACTTATCGGTAGTTATACAACAAACGGTGAAGAATTATTTTCATTAGTTGAAGCTGCGATGGATTCTTTGATTGCAGATTCATTATTTGTAGGTGAGCAGAAAATTTATCTAAATGATAAGGTTTATGAAGTAAATATGAGCAAAGGTTTCCACACAAGAGTTGATACTACATTTAGCTTTCCTCAGGAACTTAAACGAACTTTTCTTGACACAATTTATGCTGTTGGAATGATTAACGAAGAAGAAAAATCTGTTGATACTATTTTTGTAAATGCAAGAGAAATCGAAAATGTTAAAAAAGATGAATTGTTTAGCACGATATTTTCTTCGGATACAACAAGATATTCAGAATATTATACAGATTATTTGAGAGATAAATATCATCTTACACCAGATCGCCTATTATGTCCTCTAATTGGTGAACCATATCTATTGGAAATTGATAGTTCAGATTCTGAAAACACTATATTTAGTGTAAAAAGTCCAGTACCAGAAGATTATACAGAACCTCGATATGGGATTTTCAAGTTTGAAGCTGGTTGGCATGGTGAAATTATTGATGGTAGGAAAAGTTGGGCTGAGGATAACTAGGAGACTCATTTGCTAGCAATTGCTCAGTCACAGAATACTTTTCATTATCTAAATTGGATTCCATCCGAGAATGGTCCGCTTGTTACACACTATGGAAAAGTACCGTATAAAACTGTTGATGTAAAATCGTTAGATGGACTTAAGAAAATATTAGCAGAAATTAATAACGAGATTAAAAATCCAGAAACATCTATAACTTATTCAATTGATTCACAGCATATATTGTTTTCTGAACTTCAGACTGATAAGTTATCGAGCGATATAGAATTGATGAATTGGCATTCTACTCAGATTCAAGATGAACATTTTGATGACAAAATTCAGTCATATCATTTTCCATTCGCAGATAGTCTTTGTAAGAACTTAACTATTCACTTAGGCAGAAAAACCAAAACTTCAATTACAGAATCAATCTCTCAGTTAAATCGTGATTTAAGAGTATTAGGTATTGGTATTTTTTCTGCAGAAGAAGGTGCACGGCGGTGGTTTAAAGCTGATCAACTAGATTCATATTTGATTTGGAAAATGGGTAAATATCATACTGATCAAATTCTATTTGTGAAGAATAACGAACTTGTTTCTTTTATAGTAGTAAAACGAACACATGTTATGGCTAGGTTGATCAATGTCTGGGGATGCAAAAAAACAGCAAAGAAAATTGTAAATCTGATAAAATTGTATATAGAGAATCAAGTGCAAGAATTTTCAATTGCAGAACGAGTATTTGTTTATCAGAGCGATGGTTCATTTGCTGATGTTAAACAATTATATAATTCGCAAGTAACCAATGTTTCATTACTAAATCCTTTGAAAATTTTAGAAATTGAAAGCAATAATCAGATTAACTATTTCAAAACGCTCCCTTTAGCTGAAACTGGAATTGCATTTAGAGGTATTGATGTTTGATATTAATTTACTTAAAAAGCCACATGATCTAAAAGGTAAAATCTCATCATCAGCTGAAGAACAAGCAATTGAAAGATTGAAAGCGAAAAATAGTTCAAAAACAAAATCAATTGAGATTGAACAAAGAATAATATCTAAAAGTAAGTATGTTTGGATAATTAGTACTCTTTTGATTATCTCAATCATTTTGTTAATGAAATTTGACAAATTTTCTATATTTTCAAAGAATGAAACAGAATTTTCTCAAAAAGATACTATAGAAAATCTAATAGGTATTCTAGTAAATATATCAGATCAAGTTGAAATTGATTTTATAATGTTTTCAAACGATTTTATTAATTTACAAATAAATATTAGTGATCAACAGAGATTACAATCGATTAATAAAATGTATTTTGATAAGTTTAATAAATGGGCAACAATATTTGGTCCTCGAGAAAGTAAATACTACTTGCAGATAGAAATCCCTTGGTCAATAACTAAGAAAAATTCAGATATAACATTTAGTAATTCAGAAATTTCTAAAAGTGAAATTGTATCAAAATTATTAGAGCTGATAGAATTAGGTTATATATTTACACATCAGTTAGAAATCAAGAAAACGCCAACTAATCATTATTCGATGAAGATTTATAAACAATTAACTGAATAAATGACAACTATTATTTCTGGGAAATATAGAGGACGAAGACTCTACGATTATAAAAATCCGAAAGTTCGTCCCACGCAAGCAAAAGTTCGTAAATCAATGCTTCAAATTTTGGAACCGTTTCAGGATTCTTGTGTCTTAGATCTTTTCGCAGGGATTGGGACATTGGGAATTGAAGCTATTAGTCGTGGTGCAAAATCAGTTACAATGGTTGAAAAATCAAGTCAAGCTTATAGAGCATTATCGCAAAATGTTGATGACATTTGCAAGAACGATAATTACAAATTAGTACATTCGGATGTTTTTAGTTTCTTGGAAATATGCGAGAATAAATTTGATATTATTATAGCTGATCCTCCTTATGGATTATGCGAATATTATGATTTACGAGCTAAAATAATTCCATTGCTGAAAACTGATGGATTATTTTGTATGGAAATGTCCAAAACCAAATTTATTGATGATGATGTTAGAATTAAAAATTATGGTAATACACAAGTAGTATTTTGGAGAGCAAACTAATGAAAATTGCAATTTATCCAGGATCTTTTGATCCAATTACAAATGGACACATTGATATTATAGAAAGAGCTGTAGGTCTATTTGATAAGGTTATTGTGGCTGTGTCAAAGAATTTCGAAAAGAATCCATTATTTTCTGAAAGAGAACGGTTGGAAATGATTGAGAAATCAGTAGTACATTTGGATAATGTAGTTGTTGATTCTTTTCAAGGATTGTTGGTTAATTATGCTTCAGAAAATAATGCTAAAGCAATTATTCGTGGGTTAAGAGCGTTATCGGATTTTGAGTTTGAATTTAAAATGGCTTTAATGAATAGAAGTTTGAAAGATGAAGTAACTACTGTATTTTTAATGCCACATGCTAAATATACTCACTTGAGTTCATCATTAGTCAGAGAAGTTGGCGAATTGAATGGAGATGTATCAAAATTAGTTCCATCTCATGTTATGAAAGCTGTAAAGGAAAAATTCGGAATTGAATAAATATCTTAAGAAAATTCTCGATGAAGGAATGTCAACAAAAGCTGATATTGTAATTCCTGAACAAGCAGACGATAGAATAGAGTCAACCAAAAAGAAACTATCTAGTATGGGTTTCAGTATTGTTGAAACTGAAGATTTTGCAAGAAATAAAATTGAATATATTGATTTTTTATCAACTAAGGAATTTGCGAAGAATTGGTCTGTAAAAATGTTAACAGAATACTTGGATAATCCGATTCATTTTGGTTCCACGATAGTTGCAAATGGAGATGCTGATTGTATTATTTTGGGTGCGGTAACACCAAAAGATGAGATTATCCGAACAGCAATTCGTACAATTGGTATAAAACAAAATTCAAAATTTGTGTTTAGTAGTACTTTTCTGTTGCATCGTTATGATGATATATCTTACACTTATGCAGATTGTAGTGTGTTACCTGAGCCAAATCCTGATCAGTTAGCAGTAATTGCTGGAGAAACTGCAAAAATATACAGATATATTTTTGGAGAAATTCCTGAAGTAGCGTTTATTTCATTTTCTACATTAGCCAGTATGGAACATTATCGAATAGATAGAGTTCGTAAAGCTATGGAAATATTTGCAAGAAAATTTAAAGATATCAATTTTGTAGGAGAATTGCAATTAGATAGTGCAGTTGATCCGTTGTCAGCAAAATACAAATCTGTAGAAAATGAAATCCAAGGAAATGCAAATGTGTTAATATTTCCAAATATGGATGCTGGAAATGTGGCAGTAAAATCTGCAGAACTATTCGGAGAGTTTACTTCTGCAGGCCCACTACTACAGGGGTTAAATAACTCTGTTGGAATGGTTTCAAGAGCTTGCTCGGTGGAGAATATAATCAATACTGTTGCATTAACGACAATGGAGGTTAATAAATATGCCGACATACAATTATAAATGTAATCAGTGCTCTGATGTATTTTCCGTAAAGCAGAGTATAAAAGATGAACCACTAAAATTATGCGAAAGTTGTGGTGGAGAGGTTAGGAGACTGATTAGTGGAAATACTGGAATCATTTTTAAAGGAAGTGGATTCTATTTAACAGATTATTCCAGAAAATCTACTGTGCAGAATAATAGTAAATCTGAACCAAAAAAAGATGTTTCGAAAAATAAGACAAAACTTACAAAGAAAGAAACTAAGTAATAGATAAGTAATAAAAAGGAAAGAAAAAGATGAATAAGTCAATAGAAAGAGCAAAAGAACATTTTGGAGAGGTTCTTGAGCAACAGCTTTTAAGAATTGAGAGGATGAAAGCTGGAGAACAGAAAACCGATTATAACGCTTTAAATAGTATTATTGTTGGAATTATTGGTGGTGACGGAATTGGCCCATTTATTGCCGATGAAGCAAAAAGAGTTTTGGAAGAAATTCTCGAGAACGAATTACAATCTGGAAAAGTCGAATTCAGAGATATTGAAGGTTTGACAATCGAAAAAAGAGCAGAAGTCAACAAACCAATACCTGACGATGTTCTAGAAGAAATTAAGCAGTGCCATGTAACTTTAAAAGGTCCTACAACTACACCAAGAAAAGGTGATCCGTGGCCAAATATCGAAAGTGCTAATGTTGCAATAAGAAAAGAACTTGACCTGTTTGCAAATATGCGACCTGTGAAAGTTCCACAAGAAGGTATTGATTGGGCTTTCTTCAGAGAAAATACTGAAGGTGCGTATGCTCTTGGAAGTAATGGTGCAGATGTTACAGACGATTTAGCAGTAGATTTTACAGTTACAACTTCACAGGGTTCAGAAAGATTAATTCGCTTAGCTTTTGAATATGCTAGAAGAAATAAAATCAATAAATTAACTTTAGTAACAAAAGCGAATGTTGTTAAAACGACTGATGGTAAATTTCTAAAAGTTGGACAAGATATTGCAAAAGAATATCCGGAAATAGAAGTTGATGATTGGTATATCGATATTATGACAGCTAAACTTGTAGATAAAAAGCGACGAACACAATTCAAAGTTATGGCCTTGCCGAATTTGTATGGTGATATTTTGACTGACGAAGCTGCTGAATTTCAGGGTGGAGTTGGAACTGCAGGTTCTGCCAATATTGGAAACAAATATTCTATGTTTGAAGCAATTCACGGTTCTGCTCCAAGAATGGTTACAGAAGGACGCGCTCAGTATGCAGATCCATCAAGTATGATTAGAGCTGGTGCAATGATGCTAAATCATATTGGTTATACTAAACAAGCTCGAAAACTCGAAATGGCTCTAGATATAACAGGTCAGTTCGAGAAAAGACTTGTTATGACAGGTAGAGATGACGGTGCATCAGGTAGAGAATTTTGTGATTATATATTGGGAACTATGAATGATCCAGAATTAGAGAAAAAATGGAATTCATATCAACAATAGAAAAATTATCTATAATTGATATTTTCCTTGAAACCGCTTTAGTGGTTTTGATAAATGTTGTAATTGTAGCCCACGATGCGAGTCGTGGGTTGCTTGCAACCATCTTAAATTAAATAGAATTATGAAATTCATTGATCAAGCAAAAATTCATGTAAAAGCCGGTGGTGGTGGGCACGGGTGTATAGCGTTTTTGCGTGAAAAATTCCGTCCCAAAGGCGGTCCATGTGGAGGAGATGGTGGGAGTGGTGGTAATATAATTTTGGAAGTAAATCCACAGCTAAATACACTCCAGGATATTTCTTATAACAGACATTATAAAGCTGATAGAGGTCAACATGGAATGGGGACAAACAAACACGGGAAAAATGCTGCTGATGTGATTATATTTGTTCCACCAGGTACAATAGTTAGAGATTTTGATACTCAAGAAATATTATGTGATTTAGTTGAAAAAGAGGATTATTTTGTTGTTGCACAAGGTGGTAATGGTGGCTTTGGAAATGCTCGCTTCAAAACTAAAATTCAAACGGCCCCTAGAATTGCAAACGACGGACAACCAGGCGAAGAACGAACTATTGAATTAGAGTTAAAAGTACTTGCAGATGTAGGTCTAGTTGGGTTTCCAAATGCTGGAAAATCTACATTTTTATCTGTTGTATCTGCAGCAAAACCGAAAATTGCAGATTATCCATTTACTACTTTAGTTCCGAATTTAGGTATTGTAAAACATAGTGGTTACAAATCATTTGTAATGGCTGATATTCCGGGTTTGATAGAAGGTGCAAGCGATGGGAAAGGGCTTGGTAGTCAGTTTCTGAAGCATATTGAGAGAACTAAAATATTAGTATTTATTATTGATGGTTCTTCAGATAATATCGAAAATCAATATTACACTCTCCGAACTGAGCTAGAAAAACACCATTCTCAACTTAATAATCGCCCAAGTTTACTATTGATTACTAAAAAGGATATTTGGGAAGACGAATCATTAGTAGAAATTCCCAATTTAGAAAATACTGAAACTGTATTTATCTCATCTGTTACACAAGAGAATTTATCTAAAGCAATTAATAATATCGCAAAATTATTGGAGTCCCAAATTAATGATACCATCACATCAACTGATTAGTTTATCAAATGTAAACGGAGTTGGTCCACGACGAATTCGCAGTATTTTGCGGAATTATCCACAACTAGAAAACATTACTCAGTTAACAAAATCTGATATTTGCCAAGTAGAAGGAATTTCTCAAGATACTGCCAGAAAAATAATAAATATAGATTTAGATTTTGGCAAAATAGCAATTGAAGAATCACATAAAGTAGGTGCTAAATACATCACATATTGGGATGATGAATATCCTGAACTTTTGAAAGTTGTATGGGACTCACCTATAGGAATTTTTACTTTAGGTGAAATTTCTACAAATAATATGATAGGCGTTGTAGGGACTAGACTCCCATCCAGTTATGGTAAGAAAATAGTTGAAACTATTACAAGAGAATTAGTTAAATCAGGATTTACTATTGTAAGTGGTCTTGCTCGAGGTATAGATACAAATGCTCATAAAACTGCAGTAAAATATGGCGGGAACACGATTGCTGTATTAGGTAATGGAATTGATATTTGTTATCCGTCAGAAAATATAGAATTGAGAAATAAAATAATTAATACAGGTGCATTGATTTCTGAGTTTGTTCCTAAAACACAACCTGACGCAATTAATTTCCCTAAACGAAATCGTATAATTAGTGGATTATCACTTGGGACAGTTGTCATTGAAGCTGGAGGAAAAAGTGGGGCGGTCATTACAGCTCTAAATGCTCTTGATCAAAATAGAGAAGTATTTGCTATTCCTGGGAGAATTGACTCAAAACAGTCTAAAGGATGCAATCGCTTAATTCAACAAGGGGCTAAACTTGTAACTAACATTGATGATATTCTTGAAGAGCTAAATATTCATATTACACAGAAACCTAAGCAGGTTGAACTCCTTCCAGAATTGAATTCGAGGGAAAAACCTGTATATAAAATATTATCAAATGACCCTATTCATATTGATTATATTTGTGAGCAGTTAAAACAAGATGCGCCTGAAGTACTATCAGTACTATTAATGCTAGAACTAAAGAATCTCGTAGCCCAACATCCTGGTAAACTTTTTACAATAGCTTAATTGTAGTTGGAGTTTAACCAAACATTGACCTTTTCAACAATTTGACAATCAATTAAAAATACTATACATTATAATCGTTAGAATCTATTAAATTCTTATGGTTGTTGTATAGAAATTTCAATCATTACACTAGCAAAATTGACTATTATGAAAAAAATAACTGAATATTTATTATTTGTACTTGTGATATCATCTGTGGTGTTTTCTGAGAAAACTCATCAATTTTCAAGTAAGTATCTAACAGATTCTATGATTGAATCTGTGAATGATTTACTTAAGTATGAAGATGTTGCAAAGAAGATAAAGAAAAAAGGGGATAGGTACAAATTCTATCAGGCAGTCTCAGAAGAAATTGCATTTAAGATTGCCGATCTGAAAGCTACATATCATAAGAAATTTCAAAAGTATGAAAAACAATTGACAAAATTATCTGAAAAACTTGAGGTAACTCAGGAAGCATTTAATTTTCCAGACGCTCCACAAACAACTTATAAATATAAACCAATTAAAATTACTAAAGAGACTGTAAAAAAGAAAATTCATCCCAAACAGGCGAAAAAACTGAAAACTATTTATTTATCTCTAAAAGCATATTATAAGGAAAAAGCGAGTATTTACAAAAGTAAGTTAAAATCTCTTCAAGCTGATCAGAAAAATCAACTAGATAAAACATTTGCAGATATTCCTGTTGTTAAGGGAATTACTTCTAAAACGAATGTATATCCAAAGACAATTACTATTCACATTATGGAATTTGATAATTTAGAAGAGAATTTTCGTTTTAATTGGTTATCAAAAACATTACCAAATTTGATAAAAGAAAAATACGCCAGTCGTTCTAATGTTAACATCCAATATGCTGGAACTATCGAACCGTATTTTGTTGATAGTACTCCGGCTTTTGATTCAGCAAACAATATACTTGTTAATGGTAGTTTTTTCAGCAAAAAAGATTCTTTGAAGATTATTGTAGAAGTTTTTGATTTATCTACTTGGGAAACTATTGGGAGAAGTGTTATTGTTGCTGATTATGAAGATATAGCAAGTATTTATGACCAATTTATTCATACAGTTGGAGTAATTCTCAAACCGCATCTTCCTAAATTTATTATGACTTACAAAGAAATTCTAAATAACGAAGTTGAGGATAGAAAGAATAATAAGGAAGTAACTAAATCGGCTAAAAAACAAGATAAAAAAGATAAGTCGTCATCGATGATTACGGAAAAAGAATTAATCCCAATAATTATCCAAACTTCTTCAACTAGAGAAACAGTCCAGACATCATTGAGTGTATTTGAGCAAGCGCATAACAGAATCAACAATGCGTTAGATGAATTAGAAATTTATGCTGACGAATACTATAAATTACGCCAGGAAGATACTGACCGTGGTCAGTTTGGAACTCGATATTTTAGAGAATTTGATTTAGATGAAGAAAGAAAATATCCTGTTTCTATTGAACAAGACACTAAACAGTTTATCAAACTATTAGATGGAATATTAGAGAATCCATACGATGTGTTGATTGGCGAAATGGAAGTCATAATTGACAGAAGAGCTCCACAAATGGTTACTGTACAACTTCCTATTGACTATTCGTTGAAAAATAATTTGATTCAGGAAATGTTCATTAATCTACCTCACGAGAAAGTTGTGAATAAAAATGGTAACATTCTTATAAAATTCCCAAAAGAATACTATCAATTTACTCGAGAATTTATGAAAAAATTATCTTTAATGGAATTCCAGATTACACCTGTTATTTTGTTAACCGATAAAGTAGGCAAACTTCAATTAGCAATTTTAGATTCTTGGGAAAAAAAGTACAACCAGCTTGAGTCGTCAGTAGTAGATTTTGTTAAAGTAAATAAATTCTATCCTCTACTTGCAGTTTTGCAAGGCGAGGATGATATTCAAATTAGCATTGATAAATCTGCTTCAACTAGCGTATATAGATTTTCTGCTCCCATTGATAAATTAGGAGATTATTCAAAAGTTATCGTAAAATTTATCCCAAATGATGAACTTGAATCATTTTTATCTGTTACATTAAGTAACAAATAATAGTAAAATAATCCTCTTTAGAAATATTAATTTATCCAATCAAATTATGTGAGGAATCCATGAAAAAAGCACTTATTATTCTATATTTAGTTGCAATAGTATTTGGTGATGCAGGAATTGAATCTGATAAATCAGTACGGAAATCATTCCCAAATCTCAGAATAAAAAACCTGAAAAACAGACAAATTACAACGGAAGCTATTTTAGATAGTCAGCTCACATTAGTTAATTTTTGGGCTACCTTTTGCGTTCCCTGTAGAAAAGAGATGAAACATCTAAATCATCTCCATAATGCGTATATGGATAGCAGTTTTCAAGTAGTTGGAATATCAATTGATGATTCTCGAACAGCTCGGCGAGTCTCATCTGTTGTAAAATCACAAAAACTGGATTATCCGATTTATCTTGATACAGAACAAAAACTTTATAAGCAGTTCAATTCTTCTGCGATGCCATTCTCTGTTTTGGTTTCTCCTAATGGTTATATTTTGTGGGAGCATACTGGTTACATTCCTGGAGATGAAGAAGAGATGGAAGAAATTATTTTGAAAGAATTGGGAATAGCAATAAAAACAGATTCACTTCAAATTGACACAATTCAAAATGAGAAATAAATTACTTCTCACAATATTGTCAGTTTCACTGTTTGCACAAGGGTCCAATTGGAATGCTGGATTATACTCAAAATATGGAGATGGTGAGCAGGATGGAAATCCTTACGATTATCTTGAAAATTATCTTATACTAAATGCTAATGAAGGGAATTGGTTATTTAGTCTTGAGTTAGATTACAACTTTCCACCTGAATATGGAACAGAACATAGTGGAATAAGAACATACAATCTTCAGTATTTGGGAGAGCAATTATCCTTTGAATTAGGACAAGTCAGTTCAGTTATTGGCAATGGATTATCACTTAATTTATTCGATGATAAAACTATAGATTTTGATAATAGACCTGTTGGGATGAAAATCCAATATGACATTAACGAAAATTGGCAAACAACAACATTGTTTGGTTTTAAACAAAACTACCACTTTTATTCTCCGAGTGCAAATATAAGAACTCCTGATGGCAATAATGCTTATACCCTCGGAGGTGCCCAAATTCATTACTTTCCCGATGATGGTAGTTGGGGATTTACTCCATATATAATTGGAAGCCGATTCAAATCAGATATTATTTGGAAAGAATTAGCATTTGAAAATTTAGAAACTCAATCTGATACACTTTCACAATATTCATCAGTAATAAATCCTGGATTTGTGTTTTCAGTTTATGAAAATAGATGGGATGGAGTTTTAGAGATTTCTGCGAATCAGAAAAGATTTGATAAACCGTTCATCCGACAGAATAATGACGATGAAAATCTAACTATATCAGAAAGTTTGACTCAACAAAATGGTAACGCAATTTATTCACAAGTTAATTGGTATCCAGAATGGTTTACTCTTACTGCAGAATACAAAAGATATGCTTGGAATGTTGCGAGTGATGACAATAAAAAGAATTTGTATCGACAAGCTTTCTATCCATTGCCATACCAAATGGGACCTACAGGAATTCGCCAGCATGACATCGGTTTATTAGGGAATATTACTCATCCAGTTGATTACAGTGATGAAGTTGGTGTATTTGTTGAGTTGAAAAAAGACTTTGATTATGCTCTAGCAACCTTTTCTTATGTCAGTGCGAGCAGAATCCAAAATGGGGATATTGTTTCTGAACAGTTATGGTTTCCTTCTCAGAATCTTGGATATTATCCTTTTATCGAATACTATGCTGAATTGGAAACTTCAGGTGAAACAATTAATAATCGGTCTGTGATAGCGTTTACAAAACTATCTACCGATGGAAATCTTTGGGAGCAACATATCACATTTACTCCTTTTTATGCGTCTTGGTCTATAAAAGATAATTTTGTGTTGAACTTAGTTTCTACAATTCAACTATCACATAGAGGAGAAGAGCAATACAAATCACAACAATATATTTCTTCTGTAGATTTTGGAAGTAAATTATCACTCGCCGGGATTTTAGATATAAGCGATGATCTTGAGCTTGTTGGAGACGGACAATGGTTGAGTGGAGAAATTACATTTAAACCGAAATCATCGATGTGGATTAGGGCATCTTATGGGAAGGAGAAAGGTGGAGTTCGGTGTACTAGTGGAGTATGCAGAATTATTAGTCCATTTGAGGGATTCCGCTTGGCAATGGAGATTAGATTATGAGATATTCGATAAACAAACCTCAGGTTTCACAGAAACAAAAAAATATTTTCAGTTATATTTTAATAATCTTGTTTGGAATATTGTTAGCCAATTGTGAGTTTTTTACAGAACCAGAATCTAATCCACCTGAATATATTTCACAAAATTATTGGTTAAATGTGAATGGAATATTAAAAATAGAAATCAGCGAATTTATTGCTGAGTCAGATATTATTTCTTCAGTTGAAATGATTGATGATGGAGATACTTCAGTCTGTGTTGTTGAAATTGATGATAGCATTGTTACAATTACTGCAACTGGTTTGGGGAGTAGTAATATTCTAATAAAAATTAAAGCAGACAATCAAGAACATCGAATTTATTTAACTGTGGATGTACTAAGTGGATATCCAGTCAATTTGTTTATGGGAGAGTATTTTACTCTTGAACTATCGGAAATTTCAGATACACTGCCTGATTATGATTCATTATCTGTTGTGCTGGATTCACTTGATAATACAGTAGAAGTATTATCTATTGGAAGTGATTATATAAATTTTATGGGGATTTCTCCTTTTGAAACCACAGGGGAGATTCAATACTTTTTGGTTGGTGAACTAAAGGATAAAAGTCTATTATCCTTTAATTGTAAAATCCGCAAAGTAGTTCTTGGAGAAATGTTTACAAACGATAATTGTGCAGGTTGTGTTGAAGGTAATCACAAAGTAGATGAGATAATAGAAAACAAAGAAGAATCGGTTGCAATCATTCGCTATCATTTAAATTGGCCTGACCCAAATGATCCAATGTACTTGTATAATGTTGCTGAAAATGAAGCTCGAATGTATTTTTATCAAGATTTCTTTAGTGATGATGCCTGGGCATTGCCTAATTTCATTGTTGGAGGAGTTGAAAATCCTGTTAGCGTTGAGACCGACTGGGAATTTTCTGTACAATCACTTATAGGAGGAGATGCTTCTGTTTATATAGGTCACGAAGTAGAAGCATCAGGTACAGATTCAATTTTGGTTACAGTTCAGATTTATACACAAGAACAGATAGTAGGATCTTATGATTGTTATGCTGTAGTGGTTGAGGATAATTATGAACACTCTGGAGGAAACGGAGAAAATATCCATCATCAAGTTATGCGCGACATGGAAGTTAAAGAAGATATTGCAATTGATGGCAATATTGAATTTTCTTTAAAGCTCTTGAGGCCTCCCGGGTATTCATTGGAGAATACTAATTTCCATATAGTTACATTTTTGCAAAATTCAGACAAAGAAGTACTTCAGACTAATATTGATCATCCAATAATTGAGTAAATTGTATCACCATTAGTTCCCAATTTATATTGTATGAAGTGATTAGAACTCATTAAATTTCCTAGCTATTTTCAAGTAATATTTTGGGGGATCGTCTAATGGCAGGACATCAGACTCTGACTCTGAGTATTGGGGTTCGAATCCCTATTCCCCAGCAGGAGAAGCATAAAAATATGAATTACGAACTAGAATTAAGAATTTAGAAAATAAATATTTGGTCCGTTCGTCTAGGGGTTAGGACGCTGGCCTCTCACGCCGGTAACAGGGGTTCGATTCCCCTACGGACTACAAAATAATTGACAATTATAAATTGTTAGTTATCAATTTAAAATTGCACCCGTGGCTCAATTGGATAGAGTTCCTGACTACGAATCAGGCGGTTACAGGTTCGAATCCTGTCGGGTGTACATCAGTAAATAATCCAGTGATTATTTTCCAAACCCTACAAGCGATTGTGGG
>JACNLC010000030.1 GCA_014381725.1 Fidelibacterota bacterium
TACACTCATTTCATGATTTACGGATTTTTCTTCAGCAAATTTGTATAAATGCGGGCTATTTTCATTCCTTTCGATTTCTGTTTTCAACAATTCGTTGTTTTTAAATCCAACCACACTGCCTTCATTTTCATAAATGTAATACATAATTGCTCCTTTTTTATTTTTTTCCATAATATTGGTAACAAGCCCAGTAATAGGGATTACTATACTCTCTATGATCAATAAAAGATCTAACGGCATTTGTAAACCCAATTATTGATGAGTCCATATTATCTAAACTATCATACAATTTTTCTGTGAAGGCGCTTGCAAAAGAATCATCAAGTTTCCATAGAGTATTAATAATAGACGGAACGCCTGCTGTAATACACCCTCTAACAATACCAAATATCTCATCGCCGGCTTCCGTTTTTGATTTGCCAGAAAAACATGTGTTTAAGACCGCCAGCTCTATTTTAGAAAAGTCCAATGAATAAATATCTAGTAAGGATAAACTTTGGCTCTTGCTAAGAACGATCGAAGATAAGAAAGGTTCGTCTTCGTTAAATACCCCATGTGAAGATATATGAAGAATACCATCTATTTTTGATTGATAAAACTCTGATACAGAGTTGATTAATTTTATGTTCCCTTTGAATTTCTTTAGCAAATAATCTCTTTCATTATTTATTCCAATAAGATCTTTATCATCCCCGCAAACGAAGTTAATATTTTTTGAAGAATTAGTTTTAGCTGATTTACAAATTTGATAAATGCCAAAAGAAGGATTAATAGTAATATAATATTGATTAATAAGATAGTGTTCTCCTGTATGTAAAGCATTAAAAGGAACGTCATAAAGAAAAGATGTTGGGATTATTACCAATGTGTCATAATTGTTTATTACTGGTTCAACTGGTTTTATAAGTATATCATATAACCGTTTTAAAAGCTGAATATTCCGCATACTACTACTCATTGCAGTATTTTTTGATAATATGCCTCTTTTTAGAGAATGAATGATTTTTTCAGCATCTTTCAGAATAGGAATATCAAAAAATTCGATATCATTCTCATTTTTTATTATAAATACTCCTGATGACAACTCACTTATAAAATATTCTATAATAACTTCATTGGGATTTATTGAATTACTTGTTTGTGTGGTATTTATTGGGATTAAGCTATCAAAATACATTTTTGATCTTAAGCTTTTATTATTATCTTTAATAAAAGATGGAATCATAATATTATTTCTTGAGTTTTGTTCTTGCTCTTTTTGCATTAATTCCATTTTTTTCAAAAGGCTTTTATAAAAAGGTTCGTTCTTTATTCTATTTAACAGTTCCTTACGGTTTTCACTTGATAAATACAGTTTCAATATTTGGGATTTATAATCTTCAAATATTTCAAACGCTTTTTGAAATAGTTCTTCACTAATATTTAAACAAATTAAATCGATAAAATGTGGGTATATCTTCTCAATAAATGATACTTGTAATGATTCATTTTCAATCTCTGTTATATATGATTTTATTATATATTCATGAAGTTCATCAAATAATTCATTTGCTTTTGAAACATCATTATCATTGATGTACTTATCTAAGTGAACTAAATCTCTTTCAATTTGTACTTCACCCAAACGTAAATCTGCACCATAATAAAATTCAAAACTTTGTTCTATACCATTTTTGAAAAATTTTCCTTCTTCTGTGCAAACTTCGTTAATAGTCTTTGGACTAGAATTTTCTCCAAAATTCAAATATTGGAACATTACTCGAATTAAGTATTCTATATTCATAAAATATATATCTTCCGAAGAAGATGTGGATTTATCAGGGAATAAATCTGTTAATAATAGATAATATAAAGCTCGACCTGGTTTACCTGATTCGAAAAATGCCCAAAATGTGTTATTTGCTAAATTTCTATTCATCTGGCCGAAATGAAAATAATTATTTTCATACAAGAAAGCTCGATCAGTCGAGGATAAACCACCTAATTTTTTAAAAACTGTTTTATTTGTATCCCTTTCGGTTGGGAAGTTGATTAATCCTCCCTTATTCTTAATTTTTTCTAATAAATACTTGGCTCTGTCTGATATTTCACTCTCATCAATTGAGATTTTAGATTTTTTATAATCTATTTTTATCTTATTGTATATCTCTTTTCTATTGCCAAAGAAGTAATCATTAAAAGTTGGAAATCTTGTAAAAACAAAGGCATTTTTTACAAGATTATAAATAATTGAAAAAAATTCCGCCACAGATGTATTTTTTATTATATCATCAAATGAAGAATTATCAAAACTATCTTTTGTGGTTTCACTTTCTTTTGGGAAAGGATAGGTATTATAAAATGAACGTAGTATATTTTTCTCATAATATTTTCTACATCTAAATAATGCAGTACCCATGAATGTTTCAAGATTGCCTCTAAATATTTTATTAATAGAACCTGGCAATTCTTTCTCCGTTGAAGAATATTTTTTCTTGATTAAAAAGAAATATTTCTTCATTAAAGACGATAGATATTTACCATCATTATTGCCCAAATGAGAATATAGCCACTCGACAGCTTGAGAGAAAGAATCCCTGCGATACATAGTAAGTTTCAGAGTTTCTTCCTCTAAAGGGCGTGAAAGAGTGATGAATAAAAACTTATATTTCTGGGTAATATAATCTTTGCCAATAAATAAAAGGGTGTTTTGAATGACAACCGGAGAAAACCTAAATAATGGATTAGAATATTGTAGAACTGGTTCAATCTGGATGCCAGAATTTTCGTTTAATTTCCATGTTGATAACATTAAATCAAACATTATCTCAGAATTTTTTATGTGATTGGGTGTTAGCTTTGTATTCAACTTTTTATCCATGTCAATTTCATCAATAGATTTATTACTGATAAAATTTATTTTCCATACAAACCCATCTTGACTTGTAACGTATAAGTCTCCTTCAAACTCTACAGGCGGAGAATAAGCCCAAGAATTATCGGATGGTAATTCAGTTTTTGCAATATAATTCCCTGACTCTAAATCACGTGCTTCAATATATTCTTCTTTGCATGAAACGACCATTCCCCGATATATAGTACTATACATTCTATCTAGTGTGGTTTTTTCCCACAATATTTTTTTTTCTGTGTAATCTATAGCACATAATTTTTTCATTTCTATTTCGTAAAAAACAATAGTTATCTTATCAGTGCCTACCACTTCGTTGTCATCTAAATCTATTAAGTTTTGACAAAGCATTTTCTTTCGATTTAATTCCATTTTATTGTATATAATTCTATTTGATGAAAATGATTCGATTATATTTTCAGTAGAATTGTTGACACTTGTTTTAATTACAACTTGGTTAATTTCATCAAAATGATAAATAGAATATATATTTTTTCCTTTTATTTTTTCATATTTTACCCATTCCCAGTACCGTGGGCGTCTTTCAGATTTAAAAAATATTTTTTTAACAATTTTATTACCACCTTGCTTTACTTGTAAATGTACCGCAACAAGTTTTTTCTTTTTATTTAACAAAGTGATAACAAGATACTCTCCATCCTTAATAAATAATATATTACTATGATAAGGATCCAAATCATGGTAAGAGAAATCGTCAAATTTTATATTTAAATCTGCAGGTTTGTAATTGTATCTTTTATAATAAAGGTCAATTTCTCCTTCAGAATCCAATTTGCCTATTTTAGCCTTTTCAATCAAAGTCTTTGGATATGACATTTTATTTATTTTTTGTTTAGTTCTTAACAATAAACTATCTAGTTGTAAGGTTATACTATGTATACTTTTATTTTTCACATTAGTACCAAGTGTATTAAACCCATTATTCATCAACTTATTTTTTTTAAATTGTTTATGCTGTTTTATTTTATTTTGTGATTTAAAACAGCATTTTTTAGACTTAAAGCCGCTACCACATGGGCAAGGAGAGTTGCGACGAACTTTCATTATTTCCTTTCCCAAATCTTCCACTTCGGTTTCTTCTCAGCTACTATATCATCCAATTCCTGACCATCTTTAACAAACAACCCTTTCATATATCCCCAAGCCTGCTTCCATTGTTTAGACAAGGGCGGTACCACGTCATCGCCCAGAATGTCTTTCACATATCCCAAAAAGTCTAATGACGTTTTGCGGTAACTCTCAATTTCAGATTCGGTATTCCAACCTTTGTATGCTCTACACCGTTGAATGGTCGCTTTACCAACAGCAGTCGTTAAAATACCGGCACCGGTTCCCTGAATAATGTCATCTGTTGTTTTATCCAGAATGGGAACAGAAGCCATCAGCTTTTGGGTAAACCGTTCGGTATAACTTAAAATATTTACCGTAGCTACCATCTTCAAAACGTCCCTGAAAACGTTGTAGGTTTCCTTAATACTGGGTCGCTGACTGTATAACTTTACCAACTCAAAAAACATCACTCCGTTTCGGTAAATGACCAGATATATGTCCGCTGCTTTGAATGGTAAAAGCATGACACCGACCATGGTATCACGAACTGTATCCTGGACTTTCTTTTCTGCTTGTTCGTCTAACTGTTTTAGTGCCGGGAAAATGACATCTTCATCCAGCGTTACGATTCTTCGTTTTAGCTGATCACCATTTCCGGATATTGAAAAGGATTTTCCGTCTGATAATATCCCGGACAATGAATTTCGACCATCGACAGGAAGATATTTATTCTTGGATAGCCCTTCTACAACAGACTTCAAATAATAAAGGTGAGCTTTAAGGTAAGTGCTGCTTTCTTTCCCGCCCAAATTATTTGGGTTTGGTGGTATTAATGCAGATGGGAACTCTTTCAGAAGTTTTAATAGTTTCAAGACTCCCCACGCAATGGAACCGATTCCTGCAATCCCAACCACCCAAGCCAACAACGTATGAACTGATGCAAGTGTCTGCAAAGCCCTGATAATTTCTATGACAACAATGAATAGAAGGAGTCCTCCAAGGATATAAAATCCCCGTTTGATTATTTTCCATAGTAGGGTTAATTGGTCAGTAAACATATGGGTTCCCTTCAGGATCAGTAATGTTATAATATGTAGTTCTTGTTACTTGCAAGTCAGAGTCTCCATGTTTGTATTTACCTGTGAACACAATAGGCTTTTTTCATAGACTCTTCCTTTAGCTTAAGAAGTTCATCTCTATAATAATTTTTACCAATTTTCTTCATTATGCTACAATTTTTGATTTTCTTGTAAGGAGTAAAAAATCTTCAATACCATCCACGTCAAATAACATTTCTCTATTTTCATATTGCCAAATACGAAGAAAATTATTGAAAAGTTCTTTGCTGTAAATATCAAACCAAGTAGTGGTAATTATTATCGCATTTGGACCTTGCTCTGGATCAAAATTAAGCGAAAACTTTGCGAACACAGATTTAAGATTTAATTTATTCAACATTCGTTGTAATCTAATCTCGTCTTTTTTTACACGTTCATTTAGTCTGTACTTTGAAAGAAGAAAAATCAATTCATTTTGTTCTTGTATTAAAATGGGTGTATGAGACTCATGAATTAAAGTAATCCAATTATCATCCATTTCACCATCAATTGTATATCCTTTTGATAAAATATCTTCTATGACCAAACGTATCATCAAAATGGCCCGGCAGAATTACCACTATCACCACCTGTGTCACCGCCCATTTCTTTATATTTGTTTAAAGCTATTTCTGTTAATGCGTCCTTTAATTCTCTTGCCATACCGACTCTATTATAATACTCACCATCGGACCCTTTTTCCTGTGGCAAACCTATAAAAGGACCTTTCCCAGTATCTACGATTCTGAAATTATAGATTGTAATTTCATCTTGAGTTACCACATTAAAAGTCGCTTTTGTATAATTCCAATCTCTTAATTCCATTTTTTCTATTTTCATATTTTATTTCCTCCGAATGTGTGTTTATGTGCGTGTTTTTCTAGTTTAGTTACTCTTGATTGAAAGGTCTCAACAATATGCATTAAGTTACCGATATCCGAATTGCTCAACAGTTCTGTTGATTTTTCCTTAAAATCTGAAATTAATTCTTTTTGCGTGTCCGCTATTTCACCAAATGATGTGGCTGCTTCTTGTTGAACTTTTTTGATATTTTCCAACTCATCATAAATCTTCAAAATCTCTTTAGATTTTTCATCTATGGAAGTTATAAGATTCTTCACTTTCCCTTCATAATCATCTTGGAGAGATTTTAGCTTGCCCAAGGCATCTGAAACAGCCTCATCAGCACCGGTTTGTTGCTTATCGAATTCGGATTTAATGTCATCAAAAACAGTTTTGGATTCTTTTTCAAAATTAGTGAGTGTCTTTTCTAACTCTTGTGTTATATCGTCAACTTTGCCATCAATATCCTTTTGGGTCTTTTTTACATCGCCAAATAATGCGGATACTTTTTCTTGAACTTCAACTGCTTTTTCAGTTTGCTCATCCATTTTATTTATTACTTTATCAAAACGTTCGTCCATTAGGCCTCCATGTTTTCAAATTTAGTTAGCATAGAATCATATTTGTTTAATTGGGTTTCTACCAAGTTTAACCCTATTTCTGTTTCTACTTCTTCAAAGGTATCTGTTTTATCTGATGAAAATATTGTTAATGCTTTCAATTGCCTATCAATCTCAACGGCATGAAAGTGGCTGTAGTATATATTTTTTAGATCTACAGATAATCGACTTTGTAGATTCAATATAATTTTTTGACTCAAATCAATATCACTTCTAATCGAATTAAAGACAGTATTGAGATAATGTCCGTTTTTTACTAATTCGCCATCTTTACCATGAACAATTGCTAACATTAGATTTGTCGCTATATTTTCCTTTTCGCCAATTTGCTCCAACCACGAATCAGATATGGTTTCTACTAATTTAACACGGTCTTCTTTTATCATTTTATCAACCATTCCAAAGAAATAATCAAAATTATTTTTTAAGAACGATTCATCTTGCGACTGTTTAGAATAAATGGCTCTTACGTCATCCCTGATTTTTTGTTCGGAGAGTCCTGCCGTTATATCCAATGCGCCTGTATCCCAAGAATTGTGGTAGCCACAATTATCACAATAGTCGCAACGAACCTCTTTTCCAACCTGTGCACCAACAGTGCTGAAAACTGTCATGATATGAGACCTGCGACACATAGCATCTTCGCTTGTCTCGGCATGCTCTACAAATGGTTGTAACTCTGCATACTTAACCACATTTTTCAACATGGAATATTGAGAATCTTTCCAAGCTGCTACTTTTTTGAATCGTTTAGATTTTGCCACGGCTGTGTTTAGCATATCTAAATTCAGTTTGATTTCATAACCATAGTCCGCACCATAATTCTTTCTAATCTGTATATCATCACGCTCATTCAACACATTAAAAAATTGCACAACCTCATCAATAGTAATTTCCGATAAAATTCCGTCTTGTTTCCTTAATTTTTGGACATAATCATCGATAGGAAAGGCACTATATCCTGCTCCTGGCTCCAAATCAAGAAATCCGGGATATATTTTCTCTAAATATTTTATATGGTCCCGGATAATTTCACTATTAGTCGAATTATATATTTTCCTCATTGTTGTCTTACGCTGGATACTGATTTTCAAATATGTTTCGGCATAATCAGCTATATAATTCATGGTATATAACTTTTCAATAATGAGTCTTTCATTTAACTGTGAACGATGCATTCCTTCGTAATTCAATGCACCGGCAACATGGTCTTTTAAATAGTCTATCTTAATATAAACCCAAGGTAGCGTCCCCTTGTCGTCTGCCCTATTTTTTAAATATGCGATTGCAGCTTGAAATTCTTCTTCTGTCGGGTATCCCGTTTCAATAAAAAATATTTGTTTTGCATAATCGCATTTAACGGGTCGCCCATAAGGACATTTATTGTATTCATATTTCCCGTTGTCTTCTTTTAATTCAAAACATTCAGGAACTGCATTATCAGTAATATAAGATCTACATTCATCTGTAGGTGAATCCCATAGTAAGATACAATGAGAATGAGTCCTGTCTCGTCCTGCTCGTCCAATCTGCTGGAAATAAGACTCAAGGGATCCAGGGAAACCATAATGAATAATATACCTGATATTGGGCTTATCAATTCCCATTCCAAACCCTTTGGTAGAGACCAACAGATTTATGTCATTCCCTATATATTTCTCTTGGGTATTTGTCTTTATTTTTTCCCAAGCCTTTCTAATTCGCTCTTTTTTCTCATAGGTTCTACCTTTTCTATACCCGGGAGTAGCAAACCAAGGATGACTCTTAATCCCTCGTCGGTTTAAATGCTTTGAAATCCACCTTGCCCCTTCACCTTCTCTCGATTTATCTGAATAAAATTCTTCTTCATCTTCTGCTGGTTTTGGGTCAGCATAAATGGTAAAAATGAGACCTGCATTACTTGCTAAATCAAAAGTATCGAACCGACCAGGGAGTAAATCTTTTAAAACATATTCCAAAACACCGTGCCGCTTTGTTCCTGTTTCAAAAGTATGCGTTATAAATCTATTATTATTTTCAGGATCTCTGTATTCGATTTGATATTGGTTATTCTCAACATCTAATCTCATTGGCAATACTTCAAGACTTAATTCTTTTCGATCAATAATATTATGTATAAGATCATCTTTCTCATTCATATTTAACTGTTCAAGAACATCTTCCTGAACCTTTTGGGATGCGGTTGCCGTTAAAGCAATAATGGATGGACGGCTCCCATCCACATGGGGCAATGCTTCCTGCCTCTCCTTTAAACGTGCATAAGCGGGTCTAAAGTCATGCCCCCATTCAGAAATACAATGCGCCTCATCAATAGGAAAATAATTGATATTTATCCCTTTTTCTATTAAGCGAAGGAGTTCCTGTTGGAAGGATTTTTGCATAAGACGTTCAGGAGCAACGTATAAAATTTTTAACCTTCCATTTTTAAATCTCTGAAACACAGCCTCTTTTTCCTGAATAGACATACCGCTATGGATGCGATCAATAAAATCAAATCCAAACCGATTTTTAAGGCCATTTACTTGGTCATCCATCAGACTCTTTAACGGAGATACAATAATAGATATACCCGGTTTTAATAATGCGGGCAACTGATAGGTGAGAGATTTTCCACCACCCGTTGCCAAGACACCAAGAACATCTTCATTCTTTAATACTTTTTCTAATATATCAAATTGTCCTTCGTTGAACTTATTAAACCTGAAGAACCTGTGTAAAAAGTAGTTAATATTTGATTCTGAAATATTTGTAAACCCTACGAGCCCTTTCGGCTCGGACAACTCTGATCTATTTTCTACAGTTGTTACCCTTGGATCAATCACAACAGCAAATTGGATAGACTTTGGCCAATGCCAATCTAAAGGTTCAATCGTTGCTTTCTTTATCTCAAATACATCTCCAAAATGATACCGGGGTAGTTCAAAATACTTTGGGACTTTAAGTAAAAATTGTTCTTCATCTTCACTTTGGTCGCATACTCTCAAATAGTAATGGTCATCATTCTTTTGTTTACTAAATATTTTCCCAGACACAATTTCCACATCTATGGAAACTGTATCTTCCTTCCCATTTCCTGCAAGTTCGTTTAAGTTGCTATGGCCATTTAACTCAAACTGATTTGCCATAGCTTGCTTTGAAAATATGGCATAACTCCACTTTAACTTTTCATTTTCATCGCTGTCATCCATCTTATGTAAAAATAATTTCATCGTGTCGGGAATGTTCAAACTTTCTCTTCGATAGCTATGGCAATTTGTGCATCTATCGGTAAAGCCGCTTATTTTCCCACAAGGACTTATTACATGAACATTTGGGTCTTTAGAAAGTGCATATTGAATTTTTTTAAGAGATCTCGTATCCTTAAGAAATGCCGTCTCCACCAAAACGAAGGATGCTTTCTTTTTTAACCCGCTCACAACTGTTTCTGCAAATTTTGTTTGATGCTTTAATGACGGAAATTCACTAATAATGTTTGAAGCAATAACTACATCATACTTTTTCAAATCGATTGAGTCCAATCCACCTTTTAATACATCGGCTTTAATAGGATCGTTTATTTTGACTTTAGATTTATTTCCTGCTGATTGGCGTTTTATAAGAGTAAAGAAGTCAATATTGCTTTGATATTTTTCTATACTATCAATTTCCAACACGGGCAGTTTCTCACCTTCTAAACCATACAGACGAAGCACATTCACCATAATGTCATAGAAATCATATAAAGCCCAAGCAGTTGTCCCCACCGCAGCACCAATATCTAATACTTTTATCTTCTTTTCAGAAAAGCTGATTTTTCCCAATCGGAATAACTCCAAAAACATGAGTTGTATTTTATATAAATTATTGGGCAAATAATAAGCAGCATAATAATCCGGGAAGTATTTACCGCCATAAGTAGAAAAGTTTTTAGTCCGAAAAGAATCTCTTGTATCGTTAATAAATTTCTGATTATCTCTCCAGCCATCAGGGAATCTTTCGTCTAATACATTATCCACCATTTTTTGAATTTCAGGAGATACAAATGCTCTATCACCCGGGGCAACAATATTCTTTACCAAATCATAAACATAAACAATCTGTTCTTTAGGAATAATGGTTGTTCTGAAAAGATTAATGGCCATTATGTATCTCTAAAACAGCTTTACCTGTGGATCTTCTTTGGGTGGATCTGCATCATACCAACCCAGTAATGATGGGGAATTTGGATCATGCTCATCGTAGTTCTTTTTTGCAGATGCATGCTGTTTGGTAGCATAGCAATATTGGCACCCATGCAAACAGGTATCATAAACTCCAATATCAACACTTTTCACACATCCGCATTCTTTACGCTGGCCCGGGTCTTTTTTATGCATTACATCTATATCAAATACTTTTTCTATGTAATTATCAT
>JACNLC010000054.1 GCA_014381725.1 Fidelibacterota bacterium
GAAGTTGGCATAATTATCTCTAACTACTTTTAGATACCATTCCATAAAACATCTCCTAATTTATATACCTCTTGCGAAATGAAAAAACAGACAATTGGGGGACATAAAATTGTCTATTTATAAGTTTTGAAAGTTCCTTGCTTATATCTATCCCAATAATCGTTTAATCTGTTTTTCACTTCAGGTAATAAGAACATTGCGCCAATGATATTTGGGAACGCCGCAGATAAAATCATCATATCAGAAAACTCCAGTACATTTCCAAGTTTTGTAATTGATCCAAAAAAGACGCAAAATAAAAACAAACCTTGATATAGTGGTTTAGATCGTTTTCCGAATAAGTAAATCCAACCCTTATCTCCATAATAATACCACGATATCATAGTGCTATATGAAAACAAAAATACTATTATTGAGAGTATTACTGAAAACCAACTAAACACCGTGCTAAATGCGACGGATGTAAATTCTGCTCCGCGATTAGATGCTAATAATTCATCATTTGCAATTCCCAGATCTTCTGTTATTGATTTAATTTCTGCTTCTGTTTTTGCATTACTGAGTAATTGTTCAGTTTCATATACATTAATTTTTGCCTTGTTATAATTTTGTAGTAAATGATTATTATCCATTGTAATTAACAATACGGATGCTGTCATAAAACAAATTACAATTGTATCTACAAAAGGACCAATCATTGCAACTATTCCTTCTCGAATGGGTTCATCTGTTTTGGCTGCAGAATGTGCAATAGCTGCAGATCCAACTCCGCCTTCGTTGCTAAAGATAGCTCGTCTTATTCCAATAACTAATACTCCAAGTACACCGCCATAAAATGCTTGTGGATTAAATGCTTGAGTAAAAATGGAGTTAATCACACCTGGCAATTTGTCAATATTGGTGAAAATAATAAATAATGAAGCTCCACAATAAAGCAAAACCATGCTTGGAACTATTTTTTCTGTTGCTTTACCGATTCGTACGATCCCGCCTAAAATTACTAATCCAACTAGAGCTGATAGGATTAATCCATATAACCAACTGTTATCCGCAAGTAAAGGAACCTGCGTTGCAACCAACTCATATGACTGATTCGCTTGGAACATATTGCCACCCCCAAATGCTCCACCAATAATAAATAGTGCATAAAGAGCACCTAAAAATTTACCAAGCTTTCCAATGGCTCCACCTTTAGCACCAAGCCCCATACTTATGTAGTACATTGGTCCTCCACTAACAGAGCCGTTAGAATCAATTTGTCTGTAAAGTTGAGCTAACGAAGCTGAAACAAATTTAGCTGACATACTAAAAACTGCAATAACCATCATCCAGAAAACTGCTCCTGCACCACCTTGTGCAACAGCAATAGCTACACCTGCAATATTTCCTAAACCAATTGTTGCAGATAGGGCAGAGGTTAATGCTTGAAAATGGCTAATTTGACCTTCATCTTTAGGGTTATCGTATTTACCACGAATAATATCAACTGAATGTTTCAGAGCTCTTATATTTATAAATCTGAAATAAAAAGTAAATGTAAGAGCACCAATAACCAAAACGATTACAATTAATGGGAAACCAAGTATATCATAAAAAAGTACTTTAGCTAAATATTCAACTAATAACCCAAAAGCGCTGTCAATATATTCTAAAACAAAGTTCATAAAATTCCTTTTTTTAATTCAAATTAATTTTAGCATCAAGTACAGATTCAATTCTATGAATACAATCATGCAAATGTGCACGAGTGTATTTATCTAGATTATCGCTATTAAGCGAAGCAGTAATATCCTTTTTTAGTACATTTAACATTTCGAATGATAAAGATACCGCATCATTTGGGTATTCATTTCCATGTAAAACCATTTTGTACATTCGTGTAAGGAAAATTCTTTGAAGTTCTCTACGAAAACTATTTATATTATTTTCTTGTGACAACTCACTCCAAATTGTGGTTTTAACATAAAGAAAAAGTTCTGCCATTGTAAATACTTCTTCTTTTACAGGAAATCTCACTTCATTATTTTGTAGTCTAGTTAGAGTATTATTATTAAAAATATAATATAACGCAGTCGTTTGGATTGCTTTAACTTTTTTATGAATTGGATAATCTAGCGGATTAGAATTTGGAATAGTTCCCTTAATTCCACGAATTCTTTCCGGTGCCAATTTATTAAGAAGTTCTGGAGAAAAATCAAAAGCATCCTCATCAAAAATGTATTTAGAGAAAAATTCAAGGGCTCTTCTTTGGTCTTTAGCAGCGACTATTTCCATTGGAGGTTTTTGATCAGCGTCTGTAATATGATGACGACTATGATAAATTCCCCCAATATAATTTTTTACATTCCCAATTGCTCTGAAGTATTCGCCAAATCCTTGTTCAAAAACTTTTCTTAATCGAGGATATCTTTTTGAATTATCCTCAAAGTTAACCAACAAATTATCCCAAAATTCATTAACTGTCTTCAATTGAAATGTATGAAATGCAATAGGATCATTTGTTAAATCTCTTTTACATATGAGAGGATCTATGTTGCGAGAACCATAGGAATCTTCATCTGTTCCAAAAGCAAGATGTGGATTCACAGACTTTTTTGCAATATTATTCAGAAATTCAGCTTCACTAAATTTTGAGTTATATGGCTGTTCTGAATAACCATATTCAATCGCCCAATAATCATATTCACCTAATCGAGTTTGAAAATAAGTATTTCCGCCATCCAATAAACTAATCGCATTATAATCCATCACAGAACTTGTAGTGCCATATTTTTTCGTAAACTCAGGATTTGAGATTTCTTCCATAGAATACGCAGAACTTGCTTTAAAATTATGCCGTAACCCTAGCGTGTGCCCAACTTCATGTACTATTAAATCTACAAGAGCATTATGAATAAAGATTTCAAGGTCCTTTTCTGTGTTTGCTAATAAATTTGTTGAAATCATACTGCCCCACGCAAAAGCCATTTGTTCTTGCAAATTACTTGCGTAATCGCATTCGTGATTATTATCAAATTCTGAAGGTGATTGCTCATCAATAATAGGTAAAATAAATTCTTCAAATTCGTTATAAAAGAATCTCACAAAATCTGCACTTATTCTAATATCAGCGTCATAAATTTCTCCATTATATGGGTTTGCTCGAGATGGACCAACTGCATAAGATGCTCCCGGTTGGATAATCCATCTTATTGTACTATACCTAGAATCTGCCGGGTCCCATTCTGCATCATCAACCATTTGTTTTACAACAATTGCATCTTTTATGCCGATAGCTTCGAATGCGTCATTCCATAATAAAATACCTTCCCTAACTGCATCTCGAAATTCTTTTGGAACAGTATTCTCAATCCAATAAACGATTGGTTCTTTTGGTTTTGATAATTTTAATTTAGGTTCAGCTTTTTCAATATTCCATCGATTTATAAACTGAACCAAACCGTCTTCTTCCAAAGTGTTTGTATAATCTAAATATGATGTTGTAAAATATCCAATTCTATCATCAGCTAGTCGCGATTTAAAATCATTATAAGGAATTTCTGATAAACTAATATGATAACGGTTAAGCATACTTCTTGAGCTTGGTAGAGTGAAAACACGATTTGGTTTTCTTGTTGTCATGTGAAGTACAACATCAATTTCTGTATTGTATGGGAAAGATTTTAGTTCATTATAATAACTATTATTTTTATCTAAAGAAAAATTCTCATTATGCCTAGCGGTAAATCCCGTATTCTTAATAAACAAATCTGCGAGGTCGATTAGTATTGCTCCATTTTTTGGATGAGTACTTTTGATTTTAGCAGATCCCATTAGGGAATTTGATAAACTATTTTTTAGAGATTTATTAATAGCAGAAGCTTCATCTGCTCTAAATTTTACATTCACATTTATAAATTGAATTTGATTCCCAATTTTTTTGAACATAAATGGGAAAGTATTCATCATTGAACTTGCGTCCATTGTATGCGCATCGCCAGTTTGTCTAGTTACATTTGATAAATAAATAGTCCCTAATTGCTCAGGTTTTATTGATAGGTATGCTTGATTTTTTTCTTTATCCCAATATAAAGTGAACATACCATCAATTTTGCTGAAATCTTTTACAACAGTATCAAAATCTTCGGATTTATCGGATTTTTTGTTATTAGTTTTTACTTTTTCAACAGTAGTTTTGTCAAATAGAAAATCAGTATCCAAGTCACGAAATGGCTTTGCTGAAATGATTGATATTATAAAGCAAATTGATAATAATTTGATAAAATTGTTTTTATGCATATTTTGTTTTTCTCCAATTCGAGTTACTTTTAGGCAATAAATCACCTAAATTTAATCATTGAAACTACAAAAGATAAGTTGAATGGTTGAATAAGAAAATTCTATGAATTTTGAAGTTCAAGATTCAATAATAATTGTTTCATTTTTAGGCCACCACCAAATCCTCCAAGTGAACCGTTTTTTGAAATTACACGATGACAAGGAATAACAAGAGGTAGTGGGTTAGTAGCGTTTGCAGTTCCAACAGCTCGAGATGCCTTAGGTTTATTAATACGGTGTGCAATATCTGAATAGGATGCAGTGTTTCCGTATGGAATTTTTGCAACTTCTTCTAATACCTTTTTACGAAATTGAGTGTTGATGTGAAAAGTAGAAAATGAAAATCTTTGTAGTTTACCAGAAAGAAACTGTTGAATTTCTAATTCAGCTTGTGCTGTCCATTCTGATGAACGAACAAATTCGTTGCTATGAAGATTTTTCTTACACCAGTTAAACGAATTAGTTAAATTATCTCCGGGAAGAGCAATATGACAAATCCCCTCAGGAATAGCAGATAATGTTATTTTTCCTATAACAGAATCGAACTGAGAATATTGAATCATTTACCGTGAAATAATTTGATTTCGTTCTGGACCAATAGAAATTATTTTAATTGGAGTTTCCATTAAATCTGATAAATAGCCAATATATTCTTTTGCTCTTAGTGGCAGCTCGTTGAAATGTTCCACTTCACAAGTTGGTTTGTTCCACCCAGGAATTGTTTCATATATTGGTTTTACTTCATCCAACCTGTGCATAACAGACGGTAAGCTCTTTGTTGTTTTTCCATTAATTTCGTATTCCACACAAACTTTGATTTCTTCAAAGGTGTCCAAAATATCCAACTTAGTTAATGCTACTTCTGTAAATCCGTTAATTTGACAACTATATTTTGCCGCAATCCCGTCAAACCAACCGCATCTTCGAGGACGACCTGTAGTTGCACCGAATTCATTGCCGATATTACTCAATTGTTTTCCATCGTCATCAAACAATTCAGTAGGAAATGGACCTTTCCCAACACGAGTTGTGTATGCTTTTATGATTCCAATATTTCTGTCAATTTTAGAAATTGGTAATCCGAGACCGGTTGTAATTCCACCAGAAGTAGGATTAGAAGATGTTACAAACGGATATGTTCCGTGATCAATATCAAGCAAAGTTCCTTGTGCCCCTTCTACTAAAACATTAACACCATTTTTTATTTGCTCGTGTAAGAGTGTAAATGTATCTTTTACATACGGAGCAATTTGAGTTACAGCTTTGTAAAATTCTTCTAATTCAAGTTTAATGGATGAAATAGAAATTCCTATAAGTTCGTTATTGTTTTCTGCTACTTTTAATCGTGCAGTAATTTTTTCTTTGAGAGATTTGATATTTAACAAATCAAATGCTCTAATTCCAACTCGATTATACTTATCTACATAAGTTGGACCTATTCCCTTACAAGTTGTGCCAATTCTGTTGTTTGTTGCAGTTTCGGAAGCTCTATCTATTGCTTTATGGATTGGAGTTACAATACTTGTGTTTAATGCTATGTGGATTCGATTTTTTGTTTCGATATTTAGATTGTTTAGCATATTCATCTCGTCAACCAATCCAACAGGATCCAGAACCATTCCATTTCCCATTATAGTAATGCAATCTTGCCTTAAGATTCCAGAAGGAATTTGATGTAAGACAATTTTTTGTTCGCCTATATAAACAGTATGTCCTGCGTTTGCCCCGCCTTGATAACGAGCAACAATACCTACATTTTCGCTAAGGAAATCAACTATTTTTCCTTTCCCTTCGTCGCCCCATTGTCCACCGATAACAGATGTTATAGCCATTTATAAGTCTCTCTTTTTAGATTAAATTACATTCAAAATTTACATAAAAAAACTCCGAATAAAATCGGAGTTTTTTAAAAATATACTTTACAAAATTTAGCTCAACTATTTCTTCTTGGCAATTTTTCTTCCTGCACGATTTTCAAAATAAATCATTACCGGACTTGCAACATACAATGATGAATAAGTTCCTACAAAAACACCCACAATCAAAGCAAATGCAAACAACTTAATTACTTCTCCACCTATGAAGTAAAGAAATACTACAACTGCGAGTGTAGTAAACGAAGTAACAATCGTTCTGCTCAGAGTTTCATTTAGAGAAATATTGACAATTTGTTCTAATTTCTCTTTAGCGTGTCGTTTTATATTTTCACGAATTCTATCAAAAACGACAATAGTATCATTGAGTGAATATCCAACTATTGTCAGAAATGCTGCCACAATAGCTAAATTGATTTCCATACCCAAAAGTGAGAAAATTCCAAGTGTGATCAAAATATCATGAATTAACGCAGCTACACTGCCGATAGCGTAATAAAAATCAAATCTAAATGCAATGTAAATCAATATCAACAATAGCGCTACAACAATTGCGTACAAGGCATCAGATCGAAGTTCTTTACCAATTTTTGGACCAACAACTTCTACTCTTCTCGTATCAAATATTTTTGGTGCAAAAGCAGTTTTTAGTTTTTCTTGAAGTTCAACATTGGAACCTTCAAAAACAGTTTTGATAAGAATTTCTTTATCATCTCCGATTGTAGTGATTTCAAAATTATTAAAATCATTTTGAGCTAAGATAGTTCTACAATTTGCAATATCCACAACTTCTTCAAACTTTAGTTGAACAACAGTCCCACCTGTAAAGTCGATTGCTAATTCTGGTCCACCCTTAGAAATTAACGAAATCAAACCGATAAAGATTAAAATTGATGAAATTATTGCCGCAATTTTTCTATGGCCGACAAAATTGATTTTTGTTTTTTTTAATATTCTCATTTTAAATACTCAGTTTAGTTATTGGTTTTTTACTACAGAACAACATAAAAATCGTTCTGGTTACAAAAATTGCGGTAAACATCGAACAGATGATTCCCACACTCAAGGTGATTGCAAATCCTTTAATTGGTCCGGAGCCAATCCAAGCCAAAACAAACGCTGCGATAAGTGTTGTTACATTAGCATCGAGAATTGTTACAAAAGCTCGTTCATATCCAGCATCAATTGCTGCTTTAACAGTTTTCCCTTTTGTAAGTTCTTCTCTTATTCTCTCAAATACAATTACATTAGCATCTACAGCCATACCGATAGTCAAAATCAAACCTGCAATACCAGGTAGTGTTAAGGTAGCTTTTAATAATCCCAATACAGATATAACTATGAAAAGATTGAGAATTAAAGCTGTGTTAGCCAATAATCCCGATCCGTTGTAGTAAAGTACCATAAAAACAATTACGAATAAGAATCCATAAAGCATTGCTCTTGAGCCAGAATCAATAGAATCTTGTCCAAGAGAAGGGCCAACCGTCCGTTCTTCAATTACATTTACAGGAGCGGGAAGCTTACCAGCACGAAGAACATTAGCTATATCTTTGGCTTCTTCAATATTATCCAATCCGCTGATTTGTGTTCTTCCGCCTGGGATTCTGTCTTTGATTACAGGAGCCATATAAACTTTCTTGTCAAGAATGATAGCTACATTTCTATTTACATTTGCGCCTGTAAATCTACTCCAAGTTTTAGCACCACCAGCATCCATTGTTAAATTAACAACAGGTTGACCAGTTTGATCAGAACCAACTCCACCAACAGTTGCACGGGCTTCTGTAACTACTCCACCAGTTAAAATTGGATTCGAATTTAGATAATATAGATTTCTATATTCTACTACAGAACCGTCTTCCGTAGTTGCACTTAAAGTCCTATTGCTCCAACGAAAAGCTGCATCTTTAGGAATTAGTTTTTGTACTGCTTCATCATTTAGCAATTTTTTAAATTTATTGTAATCACCTAATAAAACTCCAATTCCAGTTGGGAAACCTTTTAGATATCCAGAAAATGGTTTTTCTTTTAACAACTCTTCAGGTGTAGAAATTAAATCAACTTCTGCATCTTCTGTACTACTAGACATTAACTGATCAATCTCAGATTTGGTTGTATCTGAATTTTCTTCAGCTATTGGATCTTCTATTGGAGTTGTTTCAGAATCGTCTATTTCTGATTCTTCCTTTATTACTAGAGATTCATCTATTTTCTCAAAAATAGATTGAAGCTCTATGTTATCTCTAACAAGTGTAAATTCCAAAAGTGCAGTTCTTTGAATGAGATTTCTTGCTCTTTCTGGATTTTTTACTCCAGCAAGTTCGACAATAATTCTTCGTTTTCCGGACTTTTGGATGTTAGGTTCAGAAACACCGAATTCATCTACACGATTTCTGATAATTTCCAAGGCACTTTGAATAGCATTATCACCCTGATTTTTAAGTTCTGCAATAACATTTTCGTTATCTTTACCCCTTAAATCATCTAATCCAGAGTAATACCTTATAAGAGAAAATCCCGCAGCATTTTGTTTGAATTCATCAAAAAACTCAGTACCATTTTCAATAGTAGCGGCTTCGGAATTTTTTATTATTTCCAGAAGTTCGTCAGATACAGGGTCTGCGAGTTTTTCCATTAAAACAGGAATATCGACTTCCAAAATGACATGCATTCCTCCTTGAAGATCTAATCCTAAATTAATAGAATTTTTATGTAACGATTTTAACTTGGCTGGATCGTCAAGCTCCATTTGAGCTATTTCATCGTCCGACATTGAGTAATACTCATATGTCGGCCATATTTTATAAGCTGCAAATAGCAGAACAATGGCAATCACAAACCATCTAATTCCTAAACTTTTAAACATATTTCATCTTTCTTTTTAAATAATAACAAATTCAAAATGTAAAAATTAGCTCTGTAAAAAGCCCGTCAATTTAAAGCACTCTGTTAATTGGTTCAAACTGTTGTTTTAAAATGAATGTTATTTTTTACAGATAAATATTAAAACATCAATTTCTTTACTTGTATAAACACTAATATAAAAAGTAAATTTCATTAGCAACTATTACAAGGATTTCTAAACTTAATGAAGAATCTATTCGCAATTATTTTGTTATCGCTTTGTATTGCACAAAGTACTGATTTTCCAAATGAAGAAATAATAAAACTAGGGTCCAATTGGTTTCAGACAACATCTTGGATAGAAATTCACGACGATATAACTCCAGCTCTCGCAAAAGAAAAAGCCATAAACCAAGCTCTTACAAATATAATTGAATTTTCTTCCGGAGTAGAAATAAAAAGCAATTCACTTTCTATAATGTCAGAAACCAATATGAAAATGGATATTGATCATTTTAGTCAAATTATTAATAGTATGTCAAACGGGATTATTTTAGAAAAAGAAATTTTGAAAGAAGAAACAAAGATAATTGATGGTTATCTTTTAAGCATTGTTACTATTAGAGCAAAAACTGGTAAACTCGAAGGTAAAAGTGACCCATTTTTCAAGTTAGAAGCAAATTTAAACAGAGAAAATTACCAACAGGGTGATGAGATGATTATCAACATAAATTCCACTAAAGATTGTTTTGTATATGTATTCAACATACTTTCTGATGAAACAGTAAGTGCGTTGTTGCCAAATCAATATATTTCTGATAATTTTCTACAAAAAGGGAAATCACTAAGAGTTCCACCTGCGGAAGGCAAAATAACAAAATTTAGAGTTGATCTACCAGAAGACAAAACACAAGCTACTGAAATGATTATGATACTCGGAATAAAAACTATAGAAGACGAACATTATAAAGATTTTGATTTAACGATGGGAAATTATAAAATGGCAATGAAAGAATTGATGGAATTTATAATGGATTTCCCTCGAGATAGGATTGAACAAGTTAGCTTACCGTATGTGATTACGAGTAAATAATGAAGAGAATGTTTTAATACAAAATGTTAAACACCTACGGCGTTAGATTGTTAAATGGTGATTTTTCTATAAATATGGGACTCCTCCGGAGTCGAAAGTATTGACGATGTAACAACAAATATCAGATAAAAATCCCATAGGGATTAAATATTTGTAGAATGAAATTGGAAATTATAATAAACTCCGTAGGAGTTAGATTAAATGAAAGACAATAAACTAATGAAAAAACAATATTATTCATTAGCGAAATCTGTGGTTGAAAAAGGAAAAATATGAAAAAAACAATATTA
>JACNLC010000022.1 GCA_014381725.1 Fidelibacterota bacterium
GTGAAAAACAAATTATCTGGTTCTTGGAGCCGGCTGATGACAGAGGTGTTGCGTTTCTGAAAATTGAACACTACGACAAAGATGACGAAATGCGAATGTGGCTTCCGGCATTCAAAAAGATCCGCAGAATTTCATCTAAGAAAAAAGCGGACTCATTTATGGGCTCAGATATGAGTTATGAGGATATGAGCAGTCGTGAATTGAACGATTACACTTACGAAATTTCAGGTGAGGAAGAAATTGATGGAGTGTTGTGTTGGAAACTAAAATCTAAACCAAAAGAAGGGATTACTAAAACATACAGTCATCATTTAACTTGGATTTCTAAAGACAAATTATTGGCACTAAAAGAAGAATCATTTGACAAAACTGGCAAGTTATTAAAATATAAAACATTTTCTTTACAGCATATTGGAGAATATGATGTCCCAATAGAAATATTTGTAAAAAATGTGCAGAAAAATCACTCAACAAAATTAACATTTGAAAATCTTGAACTTGATATGGGTGTAAAAGATAATCTTTTTCACGAAAAGAATTTAAAGAGAGCACCAAAATAATTTAACCACGAATTTCACGAATGAACACGAAAACAACTAATAAAAACAGATAAAGGAAAACAAATGAACGAATTAAATCAAACTCAAAACATACAAAAATTAACTGATTACCAAGCGGATTCTGTTGTTAGTAAAACGCTTATCAAAAAGGAAACTGGAACAGTAACTCTGTTTGCTTTTGATAAAGGACAAGGACTTTCCGAACATACTGCCCCGTTTGATGCAATGGTGCAAATTGTTGATGGTGAAGCAGAAATACTAATTGATGGAACTCCACACATTGTTAAATCTGGTGAAATGATAATTATGCCTGCAAATAAACCACACGCACTCAAGGCAGTTGAAAAGTTCAAGATGATGCTTGTGATGATAAAAAAATAATAAAGGATATACAATGAAGAAATTTCTAATTTTACTCTTACCTGTTTTTGTCTTTGGACAATTTTCCGGTTCAATTCATCCATACGGGCAATTTAGATTATCGGATAATTCTCAGTTAAACTTGCCATTTAGATTTGCTGAATTTGAACTCAATCTACCACTCAATGATTTTGGTGAATGGGAATTTAAGTCAAATATTGCAGTAGAATATAGATGGGAAACCAATGAGCATCAATTTGATTTACGAGAAGCATATTTGATGTGGTATCCAACATTTGGTGAAGTGAAATTGGGGAAGCAAATCCATTCTTGGGGAGCGGTTGATGGTAATAATCCAACAGATAACCTGAATGCTTACGATTATTACTATATGTTTTTGCCGGGAGCCGAAAGAAAATTAGGGTCCATTTCTTCATCAGTTAAGGCATACTTTGGTGATTTGCAAATTGAGGGAGTTATAATCCCTGAGCATACGCCGAATAGAATGCCATTTGGAGAAGAAGATTTTCCGTTTGATATGCAAAAACCCCCAATAATTGAAGAAGTAGAAAATCCAATAGAATATGGTGTTCGTTTACAAACATCTGCATTTGAAAGTGACTTTTCAATTTCATATTTCAATGGATTTGATAGGGGATTTTCACAGAAATATTTTAATGCTCCTTCCCTTGAAATTGGATTTCGAAATACTGAACAATTTGGATTTGATTTTGTAACATTTATCAATGAGTTTACATTTAGAGGTGAATTTGCATACTTCATTTCTAAATACGATGATTCTGATATTGAAATTACTCTTGTAACATTGGAAGAACACGCTGAATATCTTCAATATGTCTTACAAGCCGAATGGTCAGGACCGCTTGATATTATGATTAACTCACAATTTATTGGAAGTAAAACATTTTACACAAATGGAATGACTTTTGATACTAATCAGGGGCTAATAGTAGAATTAACACCCGATAATTTTAAACACGGTATGGGAACACCATTTGCAATGTTTTCTGAGCAATCATTATTGGTTTCTGCTACGGGAAATATATTTGATAATCGGTTAGAATTGGTGGGGAGTTCAATGTTCAATCTCACAGAAAAAGGGCTGATGTTTGGAGGTAGAGTGGATTACTCACCTATAGAAAATTGGAAGATTGAACTCGGAATTACACAATTTATTGGGGAGGAAAATGATGAGAATAATTCTTTTACCAAACTTGAAGATTTTTCACAGATAAATATTGGATTAAAATACTCCTTTTAACACTTCCTTAATGTGTAAATTTGATACTTGGAAAATTTACCAAATAAACCACAAAAAGAATCTCGTTTAAGGCGATTCACTAAAAATCCACGCAAAGCTGTTTGGGAATTAGCATTGCCTATGATGTTTGGAATGGCCGTTCAGAATATTTACAATTTAGTAGATATGTTTTTTGTTGGTAAAATTGATGCAAATGGGTCTGCTATTGCAGCTTTATCTTTTAATATGCCTTTTCTGTTCTTCTCTTGGGGACTTATTTTCGGATTAGGCGCTGGTGTAACATCAGTTATATCACGATTAATTGGTGAACATGATAAAAAAGGTGCTGACAATGCTGCCGAACACACTATCCTTCTCGGTTTAATTATGAGTGCACTCATTACAACAATTGGAATTGTATTTGGTGAAAATATTTTGATTGCTATGGGAACACCAGCTCATATTCTTAAAGATGCTTATGATTATTTTTCAATAGTTGCTGGTGGTATGGTATTTATGATTATGGCAATCTTCTTTAGGTCAATTTTATCAGGTGAAGGAGATGCTAAATTTCCAATGGTGGTAATGATAATCGGCACAATAACCAATATTATTTTAGACCCAATATTTATTTTCTATTTTAATATGGGCGTTAAAGGTGCCGCAATTGCAACTGTTACCAGTCAAGCTTTAGTAACATCCATTTTTATTTTTGCTCTACTTATTAAAGACCACGCTTATCTCTCTTTTTCGCTTAGAGATTTTTCATTCAGATTTAGTATTTTAAAGAAAATATTTATTGTTGGAATACCAGCATCTTTGTCAATGGTAATTATGTCCGTTGGTTCGGGAATTTTCAATAAAATTCTAGTAGTTTATTCGGAAGATGCTGTTTCCGGCCATCAAATAGTTGGCAGGTTGGAACATTTAATTTTTATTCCCCTATCCTCTATTGCCGGTGCATTAGTTACGCTAGTTGGGATGTTTTATGGAGCAAAAAATTTCTCTGCAATCAGAAATGTAATTTTTTATGGAATGAAACGATCTATTGGAATTGCGTCATTAATTGCTATATCATTTTGGATTTTTGCTCCATTTCTTATTCAAATATTTACTGAATCAGAAAATATCATCAGATATGGTATCCAAAAATTGAAGATAACCGCTTGGACATACCCATTTATAGCAATGGGAATGACTAGCAGTCGAGTAATGCAGGGACTTGGGAAAGGTGTGCCTATGATGGTTACTACATTATTAAGAGTGTTAATCATCAGTGTTCCATTATCTTTATATTTTAAGTTTGTTTTAGACAAACCAATAGAGTATATATGGTATTCGATTATTTTTTCGACAGTTATTTCTACAAATGTTGCATTACAGTGGCTAAAGCGAACTCTCAAATTTCTGTGATTTGCACCAACTTCAGTTACAAATAGTTACAATTTACCTTTAGATAGTGTGCAATAATCTCTTGTAAACTTAGATAGAGATAAAAATGATGTTATCTCTTCAGAAGAACAAAATTCTTTTGATCCTCCTCCTAAGCGTAATAAAAAGGGACTGGCAAAATCCAGTCCTTTTTTATTTTATGACAATTTTAATTTCTTAGCTAATAAACTATCTAACCATCGAGAAGGAAGCAATCTTGGTAAAGTAGAATGCGTAAATTTATTTTTGGTGATAACATATCTTGCTTTTGGATTTTTGATTTGTAATATTTTAAGAATCAGATTGCTCACTTTTTCTGGTGGTAGCCCATTTTGTTTGCTATCTTCTATAAATTTACGGAATTCTCTGAGTGAGTTTTCATAATCTGTACCAATAAAGGGATTATTTTCTGGATCAGGTGTCTTATCCCATATTGGAGTTTTTACTGGTCCCGGTTCGACTAAAATTACATCAATTCCATATAACATAAGCTCTCTGCGGAGCGAATCTGATATTGCTTCTAATGCGTGTTTTGATGCTGAATATGGTGCAACAAACGGCAGTGCAATTTTTCCGCTCACAGAGCTGATATTGATTATTTTACCTGGGTTGTCGGATTCTTTTCGTGCACCAAGCAATTTGGAAAACGCTCTAATAACTGAAACCACACCCATCACATTTACTTCAAATTGTTTGCGAAACACTTCAGTTTCTGTTAAAAGGATTGGTCCACCGAGTGCAATTCCGGCATTGTTGATTAATCCTACAAGATTTTCATTTTTATCCAATTTTTCTTTGACCAATTCAGCATTTTCAATTATGGCTTTTTCATCCGTAACATCGAATACTAACGGCACAAATTTTTGTTTAAATTCAGATTTTAGTTTTTTGGCATCCTCTATTTTCCGAACACTCCCAAATACTTGAAAATCATTATTTATTAGAGATTCGGTTATTGCTTTACCAATACCAGTAGATACACCGGTTACAACGATTGACTTCATCATTTCCCTTTTTTGATAAAATTTACACCACTAAAATAATACTGATTGTACTATAAAAAAAAGGCGGACAAACTGCCCGCCTTCATTAAGTAATTAATTGATTGAACTAAAACGAAAATTGAGTAGTAATTTCAAATCGAGTTCGTGCATAATCTTTTTTGTCCGGAGTATTTTCAACATGATAACGAATAGTTGGGCGTATATAGAAACTACCCAAATCGGATTTATAAGCAAAGAATTTATAATGAACCCACAAATAGCCAAAATCTGTGTAATTATTTTCTTTGTATGTTACTTTTGCCAAATCATACCACGCAACCAAATTGCCTTGACCAATGTCCTTGCTAATTTTTGGTCTAATGGTATAACCAGTATATTTTTCTATATTTTCATTTTCGATATTTTGTTGTGTATATGCACCTGAGAGTGAAAAATTAAATCCAGCTAACTCTGGAAATTTGAAGTTAGCACCAATTGTCATTGGGGACGCTTCATTTTCCGGAGCAAATGTTTTCCAAAAAACGGGCTGAATTTTATGACCTGCAAACTCTATTGAATATTGTAGCCCAAGAGAATAAGTATCCATATCTTTTGAAATATTTTCAGTTACATCTTCGGTAATTTCAACTACATTTTCATCAACTGTCAGAAATGCTTCTAGTTTTCCATCAAAAATATTTTTATAGAAATTGAATCCGTGAGTTGCATCATTATTCTTAATATAAAATGGAATATCTACTACATATTTTGGATAGAAATGTAAATCTATTGTTGGATTTCCAATACTGTTGAGTGGTAGAATACCTGCAGAAAATCCGCATTTTTCACCTTTGTGCCCAAAATATAATTCCATAAAATCTACGGAAGTTCTGCTGGCTGTTGTAATTGAAGAATCAGCTGGCAAATAATCACCAGCACCAAATTTACCGTTCCAGTATGAAGGTCCGTTATGCCCTAAACTTGATTTGAAAAACCAACCATCACCAATATCTGCAGAGATATTTAATCTACCTCGATACAGATAATAGAAATCGGTCGTTTTGTTTCCATTTTCTCTATCATCTTTTATATCAATTCTTGGCCTAACTCTTGCGTGACCACTGAATTTGATTTCTGCAAATACATTGCTGATTATCATCAATGATATTGCCATTATTACTAATTTTCTCATTTATTGTTTTCTCCTATTTGTTTGAAATGAGTTACAGTTATTGTGTGTAATACTAATATAAAATCAACATTTACATTAAATCTATTGATTATCCTTGCCCAAATTTTACAGGGTTTACAGAATGCAATCAAACAGATATATTATCGATGATTAAACTGAATATGTCTTAAAAATATTTATATTTCAACTGTTGAACCAATTCCTCCTGCCATAGCTTTATCATAAATCAACTTAGCTGTTGCGGCATCTTGAATTGCAAGTCCGTTTGATTTGAAAATTGTAATTTGCTCATCATTGGAGCGAGCTGTCTTTTTGTCAGTTACAATTTCACCTAAATCTGCATGGATGTGATTTTTGGTTATTTCTCCGTTAGAAATCGGAATCATAATATCGCCGGCCTCTGCCAAACACGCTTCGTAAGAATCTGCGATCAGTAGCGATCGTTTTATTACTGTGCTATCTAACTCTCTAGCGTTTGGAGAATGACTTCCTATTCCATTTATATGAGTTCCATTTTGAACTTTGGTTCCATCGAAAATTGGTGTTGGTGAAGAAGTTGCAGTGCAAATAATGTCTGCTGATAGTAAATCATCCGGATTATCCGCAATATCAACCTGAATACTAAGTTTGGTGCTCATTAATTTTGCGAAATTCTGTGATGCTTCAGGAAATTTATCAGTTACAATTGCACGGGAAATATCACGGACTTCACACATTGCCCAGAGTTGCATCTGTGCCTGAACGCCTGCTCCGAAAACCCCTACAACCTGTTGGGAATTTTCTCTTGCCAAAAACTGAGTTGCCAGCCCACTAACTGCACCGGTTCTTACTGCTGTTAAATATCCACCATCCATTATACAAATTACTTCTCCGGTGGTCGCATCTTGCAGTAAAACTTTTCCTATGGTTGTAGGCAAATTATGTTTTTCTGGATTGTCTTTATAAACGGTAACAACTTTACAAGCAAGTGCATTCATTTCTTGTAAATATGCTGGCATATAAAGTGATAACCCATTAGGTGGAGTAATTGCAGTGCGGAGTGGCAATTTTGCAGTCCCATTGGATAATTCTACAAACGCATCTTCTAAAATATTGATGCAATCTTTCATTTCTAAAACAGAAATTACATCTTCACGATTTAAAATAAGTGGCATATAAATATCTCCTTTTTGATTATTTTAACATAAAATTGAATGTCTAAATTTAATTCAATAAACATCAATCTTGAATCGGAAATTTAACAAAAGGAAATAAAAAGGGTGACAAATTCCTATAATTAAATGAAATGCATAGACGATAGTGCGTTCTCTAAGTCATTAATGATATCATCTACATTTTCAATACCAACAGAAAGTCTGACTAATCCGTCTGTAATATTTGATTTTAATCTTTGCTTTTGACTCATTGATGCGTGGGTCATAGATGCAGGGTGCTGTATCAAGGTTTCTACTCCACCTAAACTTACCGCTAATTGACACAAATTCAGATTGTCCATAAATATTTCCCCTGCTCTTAAACCACCCTCTATTTCAAAGGCAATCATCCCGCCAGAATCTTTCATTTGTTTTTTAGCTATATTATGCTGTGGATGACTTTTTAACCCAGGATATCTTACCCATTTAATGTTCTTGTGATTTTCTAAAAATGTTGCTACAATCATAGCATTATGGCAATGGCGTTCTATGCGCAGACTTAATGTTTTCAAACCACGGTGGACTAAAAACGAATTAAATGGGTCTTGCACTCCTCCAATTTGATTTAGAGTTTTGCGGAATAATTGATAGTCATCTTCGTTATTTACTACAACTATACCTCCAACAACATCTGCATGTCCATTTAGATATTTAGTAAGACTATGCATCACTATATCTGCGCCAATGTCGAGTGGTTTCTGTAAAATTGGACTCAAAAAAGTATTATCAACAACAAGCTTAACATCTTTTGCCTTAGTGATAGCAGAAATTTTTTCAATATCAGAAATAACTAATGTTGGATTCCCCGGTGTCTCTATATAAACTACCTTAGTATTATCACGAAATGCATGCATTATTGCATTTAAATTTGATGTGTCAACAAAATCAACTTCTACGCCAAATTTTGCCATCACCGTATTTAACAGAGTGTTTGTAGGCCCATAGACTGCTTCTGAACAAATTACATGGTCTCCACTTTGCAAAAGAGTCGCAAAAATTGTGTGAATTGCTGCCATGCCACTACCGCAAGCTAAAGATTTATGTCCATTTTCTAATACTGCAACGGCATCCTCAAAAGCTTTTACGGTTGGATTCAACATTCTTGTATAAATGTAACCTTGTTCTTTGCCTGAAAAAAGTCTAGCTCCGTGATCTGCACTTTGAAATTTAAAGGTCGATGTTTGGTAAATTGGAGGTACAACAGATCCTTCAGAAATATTGCTACATCCTGCATGAACAGTTTTAGTTTCATCAGAAAACTTATTAATGTTTTTCATTGTTTTCTTTCTATTAACTAGTGATTACAGCTATGTGGTTCTCTACATCCAATTCCGCTATCTTTTACATTTCCTGTTAGCCAAGATTGTAACACACCTGTTACATCTCCAGAGCAACCACGAACTACCGAAATTCCCGCAGAATTAAGATTAATAATTGCCCCATCACCCATATTCCCAGCAAGCATAACCGTAACTCCTAAATTAGCGAGCTGTGGAATGATGTTTGATTTACATCCACATCCAGCTGGAGAATCATATCGTTGTTGTGATACAACATTTTTATTATTATCCAATTCAAATATCGTGTAATATTCGCAGTGTCCAAAATGTCCATCAATTTTTTCGTTTCGTGTTGGAATTGCTATTTTCATTTATTTAATCCTTTTATTTAATATTTATTATGGGCATATGCCCATAATAAATTACGAGTTATTTTCATAAAGTTAAAACTCTATTTTTAATTATTATCACCTGGGGAATACTCAGGATATTCAATTTCATCGTGGCATTCAGAGCAATTCGGTTCTTGGTCAAAGTCCATATCAATATGACAATCTCCGCATTCAAACTCTTCATGATCTTCACTCAAGATCAATCCCGTAACTTCGTGATTAAATGAACCGACTTCCCAATGAATATGACAATCCACGCAAACGGTTGACGGTTTAACAAAAGATTTTGCAGAACCATGGCAATCTTGGCACGCATTATTCACATGAAATTTATTTAGTTCCCAACCAGTTGAAATTTTATGATTAAATGGTGGTTGTTCTTTATTTTTATGGCAAAAATTGCAATTTTCTTTCTCTTGATGACAACTACCGCATGTTTTGGTATGCTCTATTTTTTTATGTTCGTGACCTGCTTCGTGGCAACGACAACAACTATCTCCTTTGTGGCAATCAACACATTGTTGACCAAAAATATCTGCGTGATCTGTGTGATGAAATGTAACAATTGCTCCCTCTTCGTAATCTGTTTGATACACATATTTTTCTTCAGCTTTTATTAATGGATGCGGAACACCAACAATATCTGTTTTATCAAATATGACTGTCTTGTTATCTCCATTTTTAATGAGTTGATGACAAAATACACATGCATTTTCGTGTGCCCATTCTCTGTGACAATTCAAACACTGCCTGTGATATGCGCCTTTTAATGTTGGTTTATGCAAATCACTCGATATGTTCACTGTTTCGTGGCAAGTTCGACATGCGGGAACTTTTGCATCTGTTTCTGAATAATGATGACACATAGCACATCCATCTGACATTCCCGACATAGAAGCATGAAGTTGATGTGCAAAAATCACAGGACCATATAAATTGACTAATTGATCAAGAACCACTATTTTAGGTCCTTCCTGCACAGAATGATTCCCTGTAAATTTTCCGCCATGACGAGGACACGAAACCAAGCACGGAGTTTCTTTGGTTGGCGTATTGCAATCGTGGCAGTTTTGGCAGTATTCGCTTATTGTGTGTGATTCGTTGTCAAGTGGATGTAATGGATCAATAATTTGGTTATACAACAATGAAGTTATAAATGTTACTGCAAATAATAAACTTGATAGCATTTTAATCATGTTTAGAACCTCCTAATTGATGAATAACCGGTAAATTCAACACTATAAACCTGTATGCAAGAATCAATCATGATATTCACCCAATCGTTCCTGCACACTCTGCCCCTGCCCCCCCCCCCCCCCCCCCCCCCCCCCCCCCCCCCCCCCCCCCCCCCCCCCCC
>JACNLC010000021.1 GCA_014381725.1 Fidelibacterota bacterium
GGCGATGTGTCTTCCTTGTTTTCCTTAGTCTCCTCCCAAGCTTTAACAATAAACGTCCGTGTTGCTGTCAGCGGGCAGTTAAAATGTACCACTTAGGGGCAGTTTAAAATGTACCACCTTTAGAGTAAAAACACCGATGTTCTCCGCTAATAAAACAAGGGAGAATATCCAGATGGGAAATACTTTAAAGATGGAAAAACAAGAGATAATAAATCAGTTAATTGAAAAGGGTTGGAGTAACCGTAAGATCAATAGGGCTACGGAGATAGACAGAAGGACGATATCAAAATATCGTCGTATTCGCAGTGAAAGAGAAAAACAAGAATCCGATTCAGATAGCGACAAACAAGAACAAACATACGTTAATCAAGAGGTGTGTAATTCCAATCAAAATGCACCACTTTTGGGTACAAACAAGTGCCCCCCGACTCAGGTGGTACGTTTTAAAGTGCCCCCCGATTCATCAGATACATCCGGTAAGTCATCCAAAAGTAAGGCTGCGATCCATGACAAACAGATTCGGAAGAAGCTGAAAAAGGGTCAGAATGGTAAAAGTATTTATCAGGATTTATATGCTGAAGAGGACTACCGCGGAAGCTATGACAGCGTAAAACGGTATGTACGCAAACTTAAACGCACCACTCCGAAATTGTATGCCCGCATTGAGACACCTCCGGGCGAAGAGGGGCAGGTGGACTTTGGACAAGGAGCTCCAACACTAAAGAACGGTCGTTATTTAAAGCCGTGGTTATTTGTGATGACCTTATCATTCAGTCGCAAGAGTTATGAGGAGGTCGTCTGGAGTCAGGATGTTGAGACCTTTATTCGTTGTCATAAGCATGCGTTTGAGCATTTTGGTGGTGTGCCCGGTATTCTCCTGCATGACAATCTGAAGTCTGGAGTATTAACTGCACATTTGTATGAGCCGGAACTCAACCCCAATTACAAAGCGCTTGCCAATCACTATGGTTTTGTCCCGATTCCCTGTAAGGTAAGAACCCCGGAGCACAAGGGGAAAGTAGAAGCCGGAGTCAAGTATGCACAGAATAATGCGTTGAAAGGGAAAAAATTTGACACGCTGGATGCACAGAACAGTTATCTTCGACATTGGAATAAGACCTGGGCAACAACTCGGATCCACGGCACAACCAAGCGACAGGTAGGCAAGATGTTTTCTGAAGAACAGCCAGCCTTGAAAACCTTACCGGAGACAGCGTTTTCACTGTTCAAAATCGGAAGACGAAAAGTGAACCTTCTGGACAGTCATATAGAAGTTCATGGTGCCTATTATCCCATACCTCCGGAATATATGGGAAAACACGTTGATGTTCATTTTAATCAAGACTGGGTCAAGGCTTACTACAAGGGAGAAAGGATTCAATGGTTGAGTACAGTTGACAAAGGGCGTTTTCATCCGGACAAGCGTTGTTTGCCTGAGAATAAGGCGTTAGATAGGAACGGATGGCAAAGGCGTGTTCTTTACCAATGTAATAAGATAGGTCCAAACGTACGTACATGGGCAGACGAAGCGGTTAAAACACGTGGATTAGCCTCATATCGTGCCATACAGGGCGTTGTGGCATTAGATAACAAGTATCCGGATGGAGTCATTAACCAAGCCTGTGCCATGGCAATAGATCGTCAGGCGTTCTCTTATCACCTAATACGAAACTTTGCAGAAGAGCAGAGGCTTCAAAAAGAGATGCAAACCCGGTTACATTTGACACAAGATCATGAGATTATCCGCAAGTCTGAAACCTATGCTGATCTTATGGAAAGGACATCATCATGACTGAACAACTCCAATACCAGTTGAAATCCATTCGTCTTTCCGGGATGGCACAAAATCTCCCCATACGAATCCAGGAAGCCAAGGCGAATGACTTGCCGTATCAAACCTTTTTGGAGAACCTGATTGAAGATGAGTTGAGCCGTCGTAGAGAAAGTTTGTTGAACCGTCGCTTGAAACAGGCAAAGTTTCCTTATTTACGCACGATGGATGAGTTTGATTTTCAATTTAATCCATCTTTAGACAAACGGCTTATCAAAGAGGTGGCAAGCTGTGCGTTTATCGCCCGAAATGAAAACGTCTTACTTTTAGGTCCTCCCGGCGTGGGAAAATCTCATCTTGCCATAAGCTTTGGCACTCAAGCTATTCACAACGGGTTCAGTGTGTTGTACCGCAGTATTTTTGACATGGCAGAAGATTTTGCAAAACAACCGGAGATGGACATGGTCGGTCGCTATGTAAAACCTCATGTCCTCATTCTCGATGAGCTGGGGATGAAACTGTTGTCTTCTCAATATACAGAGGTGTTGTTGGAAGTTATCCATCGGCGCTACCAACGCAGCTCAACCATTATTGCAACAAACCGTCCCATTGAAGACTGGGGAATGATTCTGGGCGATCACGCTGCCGTGAGTGCCATTCTGGATCGCTTCCTGGAGGGTGTGCATTTTATCAAAATTACCGGACGCAGTTATCGCCTGAGAAAACTTAAACCCGATGGCCATAATCTTATCAAAAAAGAAAGGAACGACAATGTGAAAGAATTAAAACCTGAAAAAATAGAAAAAAACATGAAGAATGAAAGAAAATAAGTGCTAATTTAAGTGTGAACAGGGTGGTGCATTTTCAAGTGCACACTGCCGGTACATTTTGAAGTGCCCCGTGACAGTCAGATAATGTTCTTTCTTTCCCCGTTGTTTTTTCAATTAACTCATAGTTGCTGATAAATAATTCTTTCCCGTTTTTGTTGCTATTCTCATTTACATTTCTCATTCCATAGGTTAAACTCCATTTGTTAATATAAGCAAATGAAAAAAGCTCTCTAATATATTCACTGTCGTCATATGTAATTAACCATTTATGATTTGTGTTTTTTAAAACATTAGCAAATCGTTCGTGGTCAAATGTTTTGTGCATATTCCCGTTTTTACCATATAAAGCTGATTTTGTCGCAGAGTAATATGGTGGATCAAGAAAGATAAATACATCCTCTCCTTCTTTCTCGATTACTTTTTGAAAATCATAATTTGTAATGATTGTGTCATTTAAAATAGATGAAAGAAGTTTTACTCTATCTATACTTGAAATCGTAAATCGCTTTTCAAATGCAGCTTTTGAAAAACCACCACTTTCTGTTGTTCCAGAAAAAGTAATTCTATTAAACACAAAAAATGCAGATGCCTTTTTCAAATTATCAAATGTGTCAATATTATCCAATAAATACCTATGTAATTCTTTTCCGTTATTAAAATCATTTCGCCAATTATAAACTTGTTCAATTAATTCATCAAGATTTTCTTGCGTTTGTTTCCAAAAATGATACAAGTTAGGATATAAATCATTTATCCAATAAGTTCTTTTGGGGTATTTTTGTTTTAGATAAACAAAAATAGAACCACCTCCAACAAAAGGTTCTCTGAATTCTTTAAATTCAGGGATAATAGGTGAAATAATTTTTACAGCTCTACTTTTTCCACCGGGGTATCTTAAAGGACTGTTAGTATAACTCATTATTCAATTTATTTAAAGAATTTTTATTAAACATTCTTTGATAACATTATCATAATTGTGATTATTAAATAATGGTTGTGTAAAAAGTTCAATCCCATATTTTTGTGAATTTTTTAAACAATATTTTGAAAAATCATCTATAAATTCAGCAGTTATTTGAATTGGTTGGATGATTAAAGATAAAAGTAATTTTAATTTATTATAAGATACTGTGTTTCCCTCCATTATATCCAAGTAATATTTTCTACTGCCAGGTAAACGAAAAATATAATTTGTTTTGTTTTTTAAAGGTTGCTGCCTTTCCATTGTATTAGAAACAATGTGTTCATTACCTCTATATTGTTGATCAAATGGATTTTTCCCATTAATCATTCCATTATTAGATAGATAATCATATGATGAATTGAATATTTTTAACCATTTATCACACATCCTATATTCCTTCAAATATATACATGATTCTGTACTAAAAGATCGGACACTTACCATTGATAGTAAGATAATTTTTTCCTTATCAGATAACTTAAATTTTTTCTTTACTGTTAACTTGAACTTCCAATCGTTTATTATATAATTAACGATTTTATTTTCATCAATTATTCCTTTACTTTTTTCGGCAAAAAAAAGACCTTTACCAGTTAGTATTAATCTATTTGAATCAGTTCTCAACTCCGTTAAATAATTTTTTAATTTTAATTCGTCAACAACATTTATGTCAAAATTTGATTTATCTAATGAAGATTTTTCCAAAATAATATTTGTATTCTTTGATCGAATCAGCGTTAAAAATACTGATTTATTTGTCAGTGTAGTTATTGATTGAATAGTATTGTTTTTTAATTGATTATAAAATAGATCGATTAAATTTATTTTCTTCAAATTAAACTGCCATTTCGTTTATGTCTTCTATTTTCACTGTTTTATCATTGCTTTTTTGGACTATTAGACCGCATAATATCTTATTATTTCTATATAGATATTGTATTTTTTTAAAAATTGGTTTAAGTGATTCCATATCCATTGCTGCTACCTCATCAAACAAAACAACCATTGGTCTTTCATCCGTCGTACTCAATAAACCATCTAAATATGCAGCTTGGCCTTGGCCTGTACCCAGTTGTTTTAATTTAAGCTCTTTACCTGTTTGAGTAATTATTTTATTATCAATCATATCAATTCTTGAAACAACATAGGTTTCATCTACATGCCTAACGTGTCTTACTTTATTTGCTAAAAATTTTGATATCGCTATACTATAATTATTTTCATCTTTAGTCATAGATTTTTTATTAACCTTCCTCTCAATCAAAGAACGGATATATTTATCAAAATCATTTCTAAAACACCGTTCCATTGTTTGCAATACTTCAAAATAATTATTTAATAATTTATAATGATCTTTATACTTATGTGGTTTCTTTTTTTTAAGTTTTTTTAGTTCTGTTTTACTTATTGATAATAAAGTAAATTTTCTATTTAATTCATTTTTTAAATCGTCTAATTTTTCTTCAATATCTTTTTTATTCCTTAATAATGTGTCATGATCTTTTTCGTGAAAAATTTGGTATTCTTTATTATTTCTGAATTTTGAAATTATATTTATTGTATTCTTTATATTAATATTTAATCCATTAAGTCTCTGTTTATAAGAATCCAATTTTGCACCTGTTAATTGTATTCTGTCTTTTAGTTTAGCTAATTCATTTTTTATACTCTCATCATTATACATAAATGCTTGAGCATTATCTTTCATCTTACTTCTATTTTCATTTATTTTGGGAATTATTTCATTAATTATTTTCAAGAAATAATTTTCTATTTCTGAAAGACTATTTTTACAATTAGAATATACACGTTCCTTTTCTTTTATTGATTTATAGTCTTCTTCTTTGTCCTTCAATGAGTTTAGCAACTCTTGTAAGTCTATTTGAATTCCGGTAATAGTTAACGTAGAATGTTGATAATGATCTAACACTCTTATTAATTCAGATATTAAGTTTATTTCTTTTTTGGTTTTATTGTCGACTAAACTATTGATTTTATCATCAATTATTGATTTAAACTGTTCAATATATGTTAACAATAATGAATCAGACTTTGATTTTAAGTATTCGTCCTGGATATTAATATCTTTCCAAATTTTGAAATTAGCTTTACTCTCTTTATTATCACTAAGAATCATATCTAAAATCGGGTTTACTTTTTCTGCTCTTATATTAAAAATATGCCTATTAAAATTATCTCTACTATTAATTAAGTCAGCTAATCCTATTGTTGATTTATTATTACTTGTTTTGATCAACTTTTTCTTTTTTTCTAAATCTTTAAACTCTCTTTTAAATTCATCAAGTAGACGTTTTTTATGATTATATTGAATTGACAAATAATATTTATTCAAATCATTCAATAATTTTTTATTAGCTTTAATATTATCTTCCAAATCAGCTAATTGATTCGTTATATCTAAAACATTTGATTCTTTTTTTTCTAAATCTTTTTTTGAAGGAGTGTTACTAATCTCTAATAACAAATTATTTAAGTGTGTACGAAAATTGGCTATTCTACTCGCATAATGCATGTTTACAAATTTAATATCTTTTAATAACTCACTTAATCTATGTCTGGGATTATCAGGTAAATCATATATTAAATTAATTCTACGCTCTACTTCGTCGGCTGTTAATTTCTTTTTTTTACCCTTTTTTTCCCATATGAATTCTAATGTAGGGTCATTATTTTTCTTTTTGGTGATTTTTATTTTAATACCCAATATCTCATTATCTATATCCACATTAAACTTTAATTCATCATCAGGGTCTTTAATTAAACCTTCCATATCTTCTTTTAATGTTGCGTTTATCCCGTTTTTTTTATGTCCAAAGAATGATATAGCTAAAATATTCATCAATGTGCTTTTTCCCGAACTATTACTACCTTCTAAATAAGATATATTATGTATTTCAGATGGAATTTTATCAGGAGAATATTTTTTCTTAGGGAAATATTTTCCTTCAAAACGATTAAGAGTATAATTGTATTTAATCATTTTTTGTTTTAGGTGTATTCTTTTTTATAATTTCTTCTACAAAATTCTTCGCATCGTAGTCCAAATAAATATATTTTATAATTTCTTTTTGAATTTCTTCGTCAAATAAGTCTTCAAAAAAACTAATAATTGCTATTTCTTTTGATTCTTTTTTATTTTTAGTCATTGTTATAAACGCCCGCATAAGACAAAGGAAATTTCACAACTCTTAACTGTGGTATTCCATGAATATTGACTACAGAATAACCTGTTTCTAGAGATTCCATTTCTGATTTTGTAAAACCTAAGTTTTTTGCTGCATCAGTATCTGTTTTGAAGAAAAATTTTGTGTTAATTATACTACCAAGCCCCCTAGGTATATCTGACGGATTTTGTGATGAAAAAATAACTCCAATCTTTTGACTCCTGCCTGTACGACAAATCGTATTTAGGTCACCTAATGCCACTTTTGAACTTTCAGTGTTATAGAATTGATGTACCTCATCAATAATTATTAAAATTGGTACATCTGACTCTCCATGACTCTTTGCTCTAACGATTCTTTTTAATAGATCTCTTAAAAGAATAGACCCAAACTGTGTTCCTTTATCTCCGGTCACATTTATTATGGACAATTTTCCCCTTTCTAATATATTTGTTTCATCAATTGTTTCACCATCATCAAAAAATTCAACACATGCTTGAAGATTTCTTAAAATACTTGCATAAGTACCAGGATTTAGTTTCACATCTATTTCTTCTTCTCTAATGTTTAGTGTTCTAAATAATCTACTATCTTCTTCAGCATTAATAAAGTATCTAACAAAATCAGTAAATGTATTATATTCTTTTCTAATTCTTTCTTGCCAATACCTAAAAATATCTGGGAGGTTCATTGCACCAATTTGGGTAATGTTTTGCAACACAGCTATCAAGGACTCTGGTTCTAAAGTAGCCACATTTAATGAAATAGCTTTGCATCTGTTGTAATCAATACCATATACTTGATGTATATCTGTATTCGACGGATAATATATTGACATGTTTGTGACTTCATGTGCAATTTGTTCTAATTCAGACCATTCTTTCTCTATTTTGTCCGTTATAATATTCGAGGCTTTATCCATTTGTAAAAAATCTCTATCTTTTACATTTATAGCTAAAACGGCTCCATTAATCTCTTCGCTTTCAACAAAATATTGAGCTAAATATTTTGCAGCTACTGTTTTTCCACTGCCCGTTTTACCAGTAATTAAAATTTGATGAAAAAACATGTCATCTGGTAGATGTACTCTTATAAAATTTCTATTGTTATCAATCAATTTTTGATTTTGACCAAATTGTATTGTTGCTAAAAATACTTCAGCACCACGGTTTAATATACCACCTATCGCTTCATTTATCTCTTGTTGATTTGACCGCCTAGCTATTTTTTGAGGGGGGATTGGGTACACTAACCCATCTTCTCTCATATCAGTATATTTTACAGGTACAGCATCAATAATATTTAAACACTTTTTATCTGCCAATAAACCTTCACCTTCCATTTCGATTATCATTGGGGAAGGAGAGTAAGGTTCATGCTGTATACTATTCTCAACTCTCAGTATTACTTTACATTTTTCATTTAATTCAACAGTTAAATATGATCCTTTTGGTAATAAGCCAATATCTTCAAAATTTCTAGGTGTTTTCGAAATTAATTGATACTTACCTTTATTTTGTCCTAATACAATCCATTCCATTTTATTAATTAAATCCTCTTTCTTGGTTCATAGTTGGTATTAATCCGACGGTTTTTAACAACTTTCTATAATCTATTATTTTTAATGTTTCTCTAGCATACTTTTCAGCAATTGCAATTGGTCTAATTTGTGGGTTCTTTTTGTCCCCATTTACTAATATTAAAAAGTATATGAGATCTAAAATATCCATTATTTTAGATTTAATAAAATTATAAGTTTCCAAATGCAATTCGATTCTTTGTGGACTAGTATCAATGAATGGTTTAAAGTAAAAAAATATTTTAGAATTTTTATTATTTATTTGGTCTTCATATATAAAAAAATTAGTTATTTCACCTTCAGCTAATTCTTTTGAAGACCAATGCATATCAGAATTATACTTTCCCTTGAAAGCGGGTACATTATCTGTTACTAAATTACTTGTGCTATTTTTTACAAAGAAAATTGGAGAAATATTTTTCAAATTAAGACATTCCACCATTTCTCTAGTAATGTGGTTCATTTGTCCGCCTATCATTGGCCCATCAACAAACAAAATTGAATTTTCAGGTGTATATTTTTCTAAAAAATTAGATCTATCTGTTGCATATTGCGATTTGGCATCACTTTTTGGATCATCTGTAAAAATTAATAACCTGTTATTATTATTTGATATTAATTCAGATCTTGTATAAAAATAATTTGTTAAATAGTTTATAGGTATATAATCATTTTTACCTACTAAAACATACGAGTGAGAAGTAATAAATGCACTTCCTTCTAGTGACATAAAATCCCAAGTGGATTCATCATACCCCCCGATCAAAAGTTTATTTGATTGAAATAATATCTCTCCATTTTTAAAATCTAGTTTTTGTTTCTTTTTGGTTAATAGTTTTAGTTTTCCATTAGGAGGAAAAGTATCAAAACTAAAATCAAAATCCATCTGAATAGGTTCTTTTGATGAGTTTACATTTACTTTTCTTAATTCCTCAATAGTATTATAAAATTCAGGATGTAAAATTAATTTATTTAGTTTTATTTCTTCCATTTTTCTAAATAACCTAGATTCAAGTAGTAAGTGCCTGCCTGGTCGGCAGACAGGCAACAGTCAATTCCATACCAAAAAATACTTCATTTGGTGTTTTGTATCCAAGTCTTTTCCTAATGACAATTCTAATGACAATGCCACTTCAAAACTGCCTGTCCGTAGCAGGCGGGCTCGTGAGCTGTGATACCACACCGTGTTACGTTATTGTTGTTTGATGTATTACAGTCGGATAGGTTTTTAGACTGTTCTGTAATAAGTAAGTCTTACTGGCATAGGGGTTACCCACATAGTTTTTAGGTCGCACATTCCCCGCCCTGCAAAAATAGCAGGTTTTGGGAACCCGTTGCGTGGTCTTGGTATCCACCAAGTTCAACATAAACATTTTACCACCGTTAGTGTCAGGATGTTTTTCATGTGCGACCTTTGTTGTT
>JACNLC010000049.1:0-18209 GCA_014381725.1 Fidelibacterota bacterium
GTACTGTCAGCCTTATGGCTAATTGAGCCTCGTAAATTTAGTCTCTTTGTTTTGAGTAATCATTGTAACACCCTCATATTGTTGAAGTTAGATAGTGTTTTTAAAATATCTAAACCTATTAAATTAAAAAGTTCGAATAGCTATAGTGTCGGGATAAGCCGAAAAAAGTTGCGAGGGGTTTATGCCACCCAATTACAAAATCAAATGGCATAATCTTTATGTCTTATTTCAACATAATCATTTTCTTTACTGCCATAAAATCGCCACTTTGCATTACCGTAAAATACATTCCTGATGAAATCATTTTACCGAATCTGTTTCTCCAATTCCAAGTAATTTGATGATAATTTTGCATCTGGTGTATATTTGTTAAATTGCAAGCTTGTGATTTTATACAAACGCACAAGTTAGTATTGATGAAATAGAGGATTTTAATTTAAAAGGACAGAGCGGTGGTTATTGAAACACTTATAATTTTATTGTTAATAATGGTTTGCAGGTATTTGGGAAGTGTGGAGCTCAAGTGAAGGACAAAGAATAAATTCATTTTCGATTATAACGGTTGAATCAAATGAGCAAGTGAAAGGAATACACCAACGAATGCCGGTTATTCTAACACCTGAAGAAGAAAATATATGGATTGGAAATACACCATTATTTAAAGCACTTGATTTGCTAAGACCTTATACTTTTGATGAACTTAGCATAAAACAAGTATCGAGACTTGTCAATTCAGTTAAGAACGATAGTGAAGAAATATTGGAAGTTGATGAATAAGTTTGTACTAAAATCCCTATTCGAAATATATAACACTATTAAATTCACCATTCTTGATTTCAACTTCTTCATTATCAAACCAAAATGCTGAAGTTGGTAATAGTTTTATAGTGTCAATACTGGTATTTCCCATATGTTGAAATTCTAAACGAGCTAGTATTACATTATTACAATCTTCATCACAATAAAAAGAGATCAAACCAGTTTCATTGTAATTTGGTGTATTTGTATGCAGATTAACAATATCCCAACTGTTCTCAACCACATTTAGAGTCGAACAATCAAACTGTAAGTCAATTTTATATTCATCAATAATATTTTCCATTGAAGTATCGCCAACTATATCAACAGTAAAAGATGAATCATAAGCTTGTAAACTCTGCCACGGTTGAATTCTCATTGTTCTATCAGAAAATGCATTTACTGTAAACTCAAATGTTTCTTCGCCATACTCATTTCCATATTCATCCAGGGCGTTAAGCTTGAAAACATAATCTGAATCATCTAACATTACAAAGTCTACTGAGCCCACATCGCTTTCAACTGTATGTGGAGAAGCATAATGCTCATAAAGTGCATTGTCAAGTGAATATAAAAATGAGACTGGAATATTAGTAGCTTCCCAATTTAATGTAATTTCTGAACCCTCAATAATGTCTCCATCGCTAAACTCAGATTGAATTTCTAGCCTATTTACCCAGGCGTCCTCCATGACCCCATAACTATAATTTCCAAATGCATCAACTGAAAAGAATCTATAATAATAATGATCTGAATCTTGGTCATCTTCCATATAGGAATAGGAGTCCGAATAATCATCTAATACAATATCACCATCCTCAATTGATATTGGATATCTTTCTGAATTTCTTATTATTTTTACTGTTTCAATTTCATTCGGCATATTCCAGGTAAATTCATACCCACCTTGGAGCATAGTGAGTTCAAGATTGCTGATATCATTTGGTGGCAAATAATCTTCATTTAAATCAACTATATTCCAACTATTACAAGTTGGAACCGTCGTTGAACCCTTTACAGGATCATATGATGTTACTGCTGATATTAACTCAATATTCGTAGATATTTGTATATTGTTCCTAATTTCACCTGGTTGGAAAGTATAACCAAGATAATCATCAGAGTTTGTTTCTTTTATCACTAACACTTCTTGAGTATTATTTTGAATATCTATGCTTAACCATTCGTTGCCTTGGTTGACATCCCAATATAGTGGGTCTCTCTGAATAATATTAATAAATGATAATTCGTCTATAGTAACATTTTGTTCTGTTATAGCTACAAAGCTATAAACATCTTCTGGTATTAAATACTCTTGAACAGATCCTACTGAAATACTGGATGCATTCTGTGGATTAGCCATGATTGCATAGTTTTCAATCAGCGTTCCATTCGCCTTTATTATAACAGTTTCATTATGACTATTTTGGATAGTTATAATTCCATATCTGCCAACTGAACTATTTTCATATGTGGGAAGTGCCAAAACTATTGTATCATTAAATGTATTCAATACAATATCATAAGGTTCTGAATCCACATCTGGCTCTGGATTCCAACCAATATATTGTACACCTCCAGAAGATTCTGGATCTGACCACCAATAATGTAAATAAATGTAGTAAGTGTTATATGTCAATCTTACTTCTTTCATGGATTGTCCAGGTTGTAAGCAAGCAATTGTTGGTCCACTATATGTATCTAGAACAATGTCAACATTGTAAATCACTTCTTGACCCCATTCATCATTCTCTGGATATGACAATATTATAAAACCTTCCGGTTCATCTTCTTGTTCTATCACCCAACTTTTCTCAATGTCATTTATATTATTTTGTGGTGGTTGAGTAACGATAATATTCCATTGTTTAAAAATATAATTATTTTCTGGTACTATAAAGGGATTATCAATTGAGTTTGCTTTAATAATTTTTAAATTCGTTTGACTGGAAGTTCCCTCGACTAGATTAATTACAAATTCGCTACTATCTGGAATATACTTTAGTAATGTATCTGCAACATATAAATAAAGTTCTTCGTCTAAATTATTCACTAGGATCAAATTGCCGATAACATCGCTCGTGCAGTAATTAATTTCACTATGACAATCTGGAAATAGAGGTCCAACTTCTGTAGGAGGGTCTTCGCACTGAAAGAGTATTAACAACAATACAACAATGAAATAATTTTGATTTTTCATAAAGTACTTATAAAATATTAGAGTCGGTTAGTGAACCAACCGACTCTAATAAGATAAAACTTAATTACCTAAAATTTCCCAACTCACGAATCCATCTACTTCTATGGTTACAGTAGCATAAGCCAATTGAGTTCCGTACATCAAACTTCTAGCAATTAAAGTATATTCTCCAATTGGTAAAACATAGTTAACCATATCTCCAGATGCAATAGTAGACATATTATCAGTTGGTTCATCTGTATACATCACTTGCTCTATCAAAACACCACCTGCGTAAACTGATACAGGTTCAGCAACAGAATTTATTATTGTTAAATTCCCGTACTGATTTTCTATTGGACCTTCTCCTGTCCAATGTGGTAACTGGATAAATATTTCAGGACGCTGCGCATTCAATATTGCAAAAATGTTAACTTCTGAATCTAGCACCATTTCTGTTTCAGTCCACCCTAATATTTCCATACCATCTGGTGAATTTTGATCAGAGTTCCAATACCTATAATGCAGTGTATAGTTTCCATAATCAACTCCAACTTGTCTTCCACTCTGGCCTGGGCCTAGTGAAATTAATTTCGCACCGGTTTGACCATTTAGAAATATATCTACATTATAATCAGTTCCACCAACATAACTGAAACTTAGAGTACCACTTGTATTTTCTTCAATTGAACCAGTTACATGCCAAGTTGAACGATGTTCTAACTCATAATCAGATGCTAAAATTACATTCCACCTTTTATAAACATCAGATTCAATTTCTCCGCTTGTGACTTTGTAGATCATTAAATCCATTGTTGCATTACTTGGGTTTGGAATTTTAACCAAATAATCTTCTGAACTATTAGGAATTATTTTAACTTGGTCTTCTCCAGCATACAAAGCTAACTGTGATCCTGAATCGTTCATTATTAGCAAATTACCAGTCGAATCTTGTTCGTCTGGCACAATTTCGTCAGGACCTATAGTTTCATCACAACTAATTACAAATAGCCCCATAACTAACATTAAGATTAACTTTTTCATACTATTTCCTTTCGTTTATTTTTGAGTATTTCATCAAACCAATAAGGGTGAAACTAGTTTTTAGGTTTGATACGTAATCTACACCTAAAATTTACTAACATATCTTAAATAATAAAAGTACAATAATACTTTCTACCAAGAATAAGTTATTGTTGCTGAGGAAGTAGCACCCAATTCCTTAAACCCTGTTACTTTTTGAATAGGATTAGTAAAAATACTTTCATTAATGCAAATATCAATTGTAAGTCTACCATAGTTTAAGCCTAGTCCATATATCGCATTAATGTCATTATCAAATATTTTCATAGAATTATTGATATTGTGAAGCCCAACAAGTTCTCCATCTTGAATTGTATATTTACCATATATTCTCCTCACCGACCAAGATTTAGTTAGTCCAGCCCTAAATTGAAGCCAATCCTTAACATTAGCTTCGAGTGCTAAAGTTATAGGTATGTTCAGGCCAATCATCGTGTAATTTGCATCTTCTGATCCTCCAAAATTACCTTTTGTAACATCTGACCAAACAAACTCACTTCCAAAAGCATATAATGCGCTAACTTTAGTTCCAACTATCTCTTCACTATGACTATTAAAATAAGTATACCCAATATTTAAATTCAGAGAATCATTCGGGAAATATATGTTACTATATAAATGATGTTTATCCCCAATTAATAAATTTATATCACCAGTATGACTTTGGGTTGTCGTTGAATATCGAAGACCAACTTGAACATCCTTAAAAAATTCCCAACCTATTTGAGCATTAACATATATTGATGGAGTAACAGATTGCCCAGTAAAAGTTGTATCAATACCTGCTTCAGAGTAATGACTATAAGTAGTGTCTAAACTCTCATAATCAAAATCAAAACTAAACCTACCTCCAATATTCTTAGTAGCTATATAAAAACCAAAAGCATCACTCTTATCCTGCAAAATAATTCCATATTTTATCTTTTTCCCAAAATAATATTTTACTGAAGGGTGTTGATTTTGATTTACATTTGAAACTTGAAAGATGTTATCGCTCAATCCCTCAGTCATATGTGGGAATACAGTCACAATGTCATCATCGTCAGGCCAAAACACTACATTTTGTCCAAGAGCATTAATTCTTTGATCACTTGTATAACCAATTGAAATTACAATAAATAGCAGTATGAGTTTCTTCATTATTAATCCCATTATTTAATCTTACTGATTCTTTGAAACAGTTCTTGTTTTTCACTGTCATCAAGACTAGAGATTCCAGTTCCAACTCTTGAGTCTATTCTTGAGTTTATTATCTCTAAAGAAATGTCTTGAACAATTTTAATGATATTCTTTTTTGAAACATCAATAACAACCCAACAATTTCCTGAATCTTGGTTATATTCTTTTCTTTTGATTTTAAAATATTTCTTATCATTTGAAACGGGATGGAAGCCCTTAATTTTATTTGATATTCCAGGAAGCAAAGGCTGTAGATCTAATTCCCCAACTTCAAAAGTTAGTTGAGTTTCAACTTTACCAGCAACTTCCTTCATCACTTTTCTAAAAGCTTTTTGTGTTGCTTTTTCGATTGCTTTAGATTTGGTGTCACGAATAGCAAATCCGGAACTTATCAATCCTTTCTTATGGTGTAACACCAAATTGCTATCATCCTTAAATTGTTCCATATTTATTGAACAATTTAGTGAAAATATAACAATGATGAATGTCATCATTAACTTAATATTATTTTGTTTCATAGCTTTTTTCCTTTTTTTTATTTTCCGATTATTGACAAAGTAAAGTAGTGTGTATCAAATATTTGAGAAATTAAGTCCTGTTCAAACGAATATCCAATTGAGATCCTACTACTTATTGGAAGTTTTATGGATTCTCCAGGTAATTCTATAATCATTCCCAAATTAAATTTACTGATAGATTTATACTGATCATATAGAGGTTCCCAAATGTTACCAATATTCAAGACAACTCTAAAATCACTTTCTTGAAATATTTTCGATATTATACTTATTCCATTCCTCTGAATTTTCTTATTGCTTACATCGTTGTTTGATAAATCAGAGTGTAGATTTAGTGTAATAATACTAAGAATTTCATTTGTTGAATAACTTAATCCAATGTTCTTCTTTGAATACATTGAATAATTTCCAAAATACTTCTGTACAGATCCACTAAGTAGTAGGTTATTTAGTTTGATTCCTATAAATGGTATTTTAGGATCTACAATGCTAAATCCAGCATCAAATCCACTATAGCTATTACCTTCAAATGATGTCCATTCATTATAAGCAACTAATCCTCCCAATCCAATTGTAATATCCATTAATTTATACGAAACTGCACCCTTGACAGCGTGTTGACCAAGAGAAAAGTACTTTTGGAAATTGGCATAGTCATCATACTGTTCTACTTTTGAAACACCGTAGTATATATAACCTAGACCAAATGTAAAATCAACAATAATATTACGACGAAAAGCAAAGAAAATATTGCTATATTTAACATCATTAATTCCCAGATGATTGCGACTAGAAATTGTAACCTTATAATTGTTTTGTACCCATATATTAGCCGGATTCTGCAATATTGACTCTGGTCTTCCTACCGACGAAGTCATAGTATTTCCGAGAGAACCAACATAAGCAGATCCAGGAATATCCAAAAACGATAATGACTCAGAAGTATAATCCGCAAAAGCGAATGAACCAAAAAGAAGTATTATTAGTATTTTCCTCATAATTTAATTTATGATTGCTACCTTATTTATTCGTGTATTAATTGAATTAGAAAACTGTATTATGGAAAAATACACTCCAGTAGATAATGTCAATCCGTTTTGTGAATGACCGTCCCATTCTATAATATGGGTTTCCGGTGTAAGTAAATTAGCTGTTAAATTCTCTTTATATACTATCTCACCATTATTATTAAATATCATAAGTTTTCCCCAAGTAGCAGCATTTGTCAATGTATATCTAAAATGTGTTTTTTCACTAGAGAGAGGAGAAAATGGGTTAGGATAATTAAAGAAGAAAAAATCACTATCTGTTGAATTCCGTAAAGTATATATTAATTCATGTTCTGATGTGTTTCCAGCAGGATCTGAGATATTGAATGTATAAATAATTTCACCTTTTTTATTATTAAACTCAATATTTTCATTTTCTATCAGAATTAAATCGTTACCATCATCGTCTATAACAAAATTAGAAAATATCAAACTGTCAATTAAATCACCATTTACTGTTATTGAAATATCAGCCAAACAGTCTTCATCAAATACAGTTGTATCAGAAAATATAATCGGATCATAGTTATTATTAATATCATAAAAATAACCATTTTCATAAATCCAGGGACCGTCGATAAATGTAAGTTGTACAAAATCATTAGGTGATAAATCGTGACCATCACCAAAAGGATTTAGCCCATCTTGTGGAGAATATGATAATATTGTAGGTGGTTCTGAATCAAAATAATAAATACGACTAAATTTCATAGATGAAGTATCTGATTCACTAGAATCATAATATAAACTCACTTCTTTAAGCCCATCTCCAATTGCACCAAACAATGACTCAGATATATCAAAAGAAATTGTTGGATGTGAATAGGAAACTAGTGAATCAACAACATCGTAAATACAATCAGGTGTCCCTATTGGTGAAATACATATTTGAGGTTGTTGGCTCAATTCTGTTTGTGTGTGAATACTAATATTTGTAGTAGTTGGATTTATGTGCCTTAAAGAATCGATAAATATAAAATTATTAGCATTGTCAAATGGCCAAATATGCAGATCTGATTTATCGTTTGATTCCCGGTTTATTTGGGTTAATTTGACTTCTACATTTGTGTGTCGATATTCATCTAGCAGTCTATTTAACTCAATTATATTATCTTCAATAATTGTTAATTCTACATTAATAAGGCCATAATAAGTATAATCATTGACGCTAATTTCGTCAACAAGACTAGTATCAATAACAATGCCACTTAAGTCCAATATAGAGTCACATACTTCAAAGCGAAGAGTATTTATGTCTGCGTAAGGTTGTAAAGATTCATTGTAATAAAAGCCAATTGTAGTTTTAAGTTCATTAGTGAAACCTGATTTTTCTTGTTGGTATAAAACTGGTTCTGTAAAAAAGAAAGATGGAGAAATTTCAAACTCATCTGTTTCTACGAAATTATCCTCATAATTATCATCTAGCGTCAATCTCAAAGAGTGGTTTGATAGATAGCCATTTGAATATACAACAGAATCAATCTTTATGTTTATTGGAGTTATTAGACGGTTCTGATTTATACCTACATCTATATCTTGAATTGATATAGACTTACCTTCATCATAAACGGTAAAGTTACTATCATTTTGATTTGATGTAAAAGAAATAACCTCAGATAACTGGTTGTTTGACCACAGATGTATGTTGAATCCTTCGTTTAGCAATTGCATTTCAGATTGACTAACTTGTAAACTATTAATTGTTCTATGTCTATCTGAGTTAACCCAAATATGATATGATTCGTCTAAACTAATAGTGGGTTCTCCAACTATTGTATAGTATTTATCTCGCCCAATTATTCTATCTATAAGAGTAATTTCTGCTTTTCTTGAACCAATATCGGTTGATGCTATATCAACATTTAAGTTTGATAAATAAAATATATTATCTTCCAAATCAGATATGGGTTTAAAAATCAAATTAAATGTATCTGATTCATCTGATAAAAATACAATAGTTTCAGTTGCAACGCCGTTTACATTCAATACATTAGGTTCATTATCATCACCTTCAAAATTCCATCTCAGACCTGGTATCGATAAGCTAAATGTATCGTCCTTATTAATATTTTGAATATTACTATGACTCCATAAGGTTGAATCATTTCTTATAAGAACATTATTTAATTTCCTAGTACTCTTACCGTCATTATTTGAGTTCACCAATAATCTGTTATTAGATTCACTTGATACATCACAAGAAGTTACAAAAGTAAATTCTTGATCTAAAATACAATAATGATTGTTGTTATCTACGAAAAGTTTAATTTTCTTTGCTTTAGATTCCATGTCTAAATTAGTATTATTATGTATCCTTAACCCACTGATTATAAAGCTATCATTTAGTGGTGCAGTAAAATTAATTACAAATTTGAGTGAATCGTTTGGATCCTTTCCAAGCAGACTTTTATCATCGATGTTTTCTAAAACAGAATCAGAATTACCTACGAAAACACTTGAAGTATTTTGTAAGTCTAATAAACTATCACTCCATGCTATATTTAGATTTTGTGGTAGGTATAACGCAATTGAAGTAAGCTTTTCATCATCAATGGTAGTATAATCATTAATTACTATATCCGATAATTCCTCATCATCACCCTCTTTATAAATAATGTTAGGATTTGTTGAAGTATAATAGATATTACCAATGACAAATATCTTATCATCAATAATATTATCATTCTCAGTATTTGTTAATCTAAAAGAAACACTCTCTATTTCTTCAGATTGGCGTAAGGACAAAATACTTAAACCTGCAATCTCAATAGAGTCGGCAGGGTTGGAGAATTCTTCTTGAATTACAATCTTTGCAAGCTGAGAATCAGGAGAAAAATAAACTACAGAGCTGACTGAACCTGCATTTGGACCCAATTGACTTATTATATTATCAGAAACATTCCACTTAACATTATCAGGTAACTTGATTCTAATTGTATCAAGTAGAGTTTTGTAAACAGGGTTATCTGCGTCATCATAAACTATAATTGGATGGAGTTGAGATGGATTATTTTGCAAATAATGTTTTTGTTTTATTTTACTATATATTTCTGGTTTAGCTATATAGTAACCACCCCCATCGGTTTGAAAGTTATTCGAATTTTGGTAATACAAAGAGTCTTCTGAATAATTACGAACAGTATAAATAAGATTTCCATTAATTAACTTTTTATCTTTAGGTAGAAATTTTAAACTATCAATATAGAGTTCATAATCATTAGGAAAATTATCTGTAGGTATTAGTAAAACAGTATCAGAATAAACTTGATAGTTAGAATTGTCAATCAAGATATCTCCATTACTTGAAGAGAATTGTGGAATAGAACTTGTATCAAATTCAATTCTATTTTGCAATGAATCAGGAATCATAATCCTTATCTTTTCATCCTTCTTAATTGTAGCATACTGACTGTGATCTGTAATAGTAATTCCAATTGGAATTGATGGATCATTTACAACCATCCCCACAGTATTGTTAAACTCAAAAGTAGGTGATGCAATTATAATTGGATTGTAGTCTTTATATTCATATCCATCATATAGTCCGTTAACCTCAAGTTTAATCACATTACTAGTATCTAATATTTCTCCACCCGACGAATTATCAAGATCAATTGATAAACCGGATAAAATAATCAAAGAGTCTCCTGGAATAAAATCTTCTGTAATTGGAATTTTCAGTATTTTAGTATTTGATAATGAAACTTCAATTTCACTTGTGTTAATTTTAGACCAGGTGGAGTTCTCTTGGAAAACAATTGAACTAACATCAACATCCCAGTTTATATTGATATTACTATCCGGCGGTAATACTAATCTAATATCATCATTGCTATTTATACTGGCAACAGTAGAATCTTCTGATATTATGAGTTTCTCTAATAAATCAACAGAAGTCTCTCCTACAATAAATACTTGTGGACCGACTGATAGTATTTGTGGGTCTCCTACTCTTATATGTTTTTCAGTAACAAAATCCTCTGGAGTACCATATCCACCTGAAGCATCCAATATAATACAAGTTGTATCAACGACACCCTCTGGGATAACCTGTATATCTTTAATTGTTAATATATCATTTTTCCCAAAATTATTAGTAACTGCAAAGACTATCTCTTTTGAATTAATTGTGAAGTCACCAATATCACCACCACCATTTCCAGATATAATCATTTCTATATTACTTTGGGTTTCAGAAAACTTCAGATTACTTTCTTGCGGAATTATTATCTTAATTGAATCTTGTGTATTTGCGACACCAACATTACCAGATTCGAGATATTGTAAACTGTCAATTGTCATTATTCTATTAGGATAATCCAAATCACCTAAAACAAATATTTCATCTTTTGATAACTCAATTGTTGGGTTGCCAACTCTAATGGAATTACTACTCCAGCCATCGTTTACATCATCATAATCATTAATTTTGAATTCTATGAACAATGAATCAAATTCAGTCTCATCTTGATTATTAATCATTAAATTAGAAATTTCAATACTTGAATCTGCATCCAATTCTTCATAAGGTTTTATTATAATTAATTTGTCTGTAGAGTTGTCATTATCAATTTCACCATTAACAATCTCAATATTAGATGTATCCCATTCAATATCATTGTATGCATCAGGAATTATCAAATCTATACCTCTATCAGATGACGAGATTGGAACACTCGACTCTGTAAAAATAATGTTATCCAATGTATAGGTTGGACCATCATTCAACACAAATATTTGGTCGTAGTTTGTTGAATAGGTTAAAGTTGGGTTACCAATTGAAATAGTATTTTCAGTTAAATCAGCATTGTCGTTACTGTCACCAATATCTATTTCACTTACATTTAACAATAGTGGGAAACTACTGGTTTCTGAAATTACCTTCACTGGGATATCTTCTATGTCAAATTCATACCCATCACTAAAATAGTTCTCACTATCTGCTACTCTAAATACTAGTCTGGTATCAGATGAATTGCTAGTATCATATTCAACTTCAACGAAATCTTGCTCAAACCCAAAATCTTGATATAAAAACTTAAAACCAGCATTTCCTGGTGGTATATCCAAATAGAATTCAACACCTGATTTCAACACACTTGGTCCATTCTCACTATAACTTACATTAATAGTCAAATTTGCATCATTCACTGAATATCTGTAGTCTTCATTTAATTCTATTGTTGGTTGGACAATTCTAAAATCTAGTGTATCGTAAATAGATTCTGCCCACACACTGTCAGATTCATGATATGGGTCTTTTACGGTTAAGATAAATCTATATCTATCAACACCAAGATCTGAAATTATTGGTGAATCAACAGAATCAATATTACTAATATATGTATCAGAATAATCTGTTAATACTTCAGCTGTCCAAATGTATCTTAATGAATCACCTTCGGCATCGGTTGTCTGAATCCCAGACAAAGTAATTTCTCTAACTTGCACATAATCCGCTTGAGGAATTAGAAGAATGTGCTGTGGATTATCTTGTATTTCAGCATATGCAACAGGTTGTTCATTTTGTTCAGATTGGATTGTAACATCAACTGTATCTGGAATTTCACACTCAACATTGTATGAATCTGTAACTCGTAAAATTACTTGAAATTCTTTATCAGCTTCAGTGTATGGATTTGTGAATGTAAAAGTCGGTTCTGCTTGGTTTATATCATCTATTTCGAAATACTCATTGTTCTCATTGTTGACAAGTTCCCATTCATAGCTTAAAGTATCGCCCATTTCAAAATCTAATGATGTATCGTTATCAATTGATTGCAAACCATTAATGCTACTAATAAGCAGTGTATCCGTAATTGGTGAACCATCGTGTGGAATTTCATATGTATAAATATCTTGCTCATTAACTATGGCAATCGGAGGTGTGTTTTGTTCAGATAAAACATTAACTGAAAATATTTTGCTATTGGACTCACCATACGGATCTGTGACAGCTAATGTTAAATTAAATTGAAGGGTATTAGTTGTATCTTGGTATGGATTATGCACAACAAATGACGAGCTCATTGAAGTATGATTAAGTAATGAAATTTCATCACAATCATCTCCAGAACAAGACCATTCATATTCTATACTATCACTTTCATCAACTACTTCGGAGGTGTCAACATCCTCTGAATTAACTCCGTCTAAATCAACCAAAATCGAATCAGTAGTTAGATAACCGTCGTGTGGAATTTCATATGTATAAATATCTTGACTTCCATCTAAATCGTCAATTGTATAAAGTCCGAATTCTGGACTAACTTCCTCAACTGCAACAGGTGGAGTATTGGGTTCAGAATTTACTTTCACCTCAAATCCTGTTGTATCAGATGCGCCATAAAGGTCAGTTACAGTTAACTGAATAATAAAATTCATAGAATCTTGAATAGTTGAATACGGAATAGATACCTCAAATGATGCTTGATAATCATTTAATTCACCAGATTGGCTTATAGAAATTCCTGCACAATCACCTCCCTCACAAGACCATTCATAGCTTAATGGATCTTCCTGGAAAGGTGCGTAATAGCTTGTGTCTGGATCATTAGTATCGCTTCCATCAAGATTTATAGTTATTGAATTTGTTACTGGATCACAGTCGTGAGGGATTGTGAATTCATAGATATTGCCAACACTAGACTCATTATCAATTAGATATTCTCCAAAATTAGCAGTAGAAGTTGCATCTGCAAAGGGTGCATCATTGGGTTCAGGTTCAATAATAATGGTTTCAGTAGAAGTACCGCTCTCTGAATATGAATCAGTTACTTGTAAATTTATCACATAATCAACATTGCTATTTTCAAAATTGTTGCTCACATTAAAATTTGCGGAATCTGAGTTAGAATCATTAATTGATATATTATCACTTGACCAAAAATATCCAATTGAATCTTCAGGATTACCATCATATGAATCATTTCCATCCAAATAGACAGTAATTTCATTATCATCAGGGCTACCATTATGAGGAATTTGATAATGATTTACGCCAATATAAATTCCATCTGAATCTGAAGTTATCACAGAAGTTGGCAAGATATTTTGTTCTTGATTGACCGTAACAGGAATTACTGCTGAAGTATCTGAAGCTCCATAAGCATCATTTGCCACCAATTTAAATTCATAATAATTAAAAGTGCTATGAGGACTATTGGAAAAATCCACCTGTGCTGAAAATGTAAGAGTTGGTTCTGTAATTTCAACATTATCGTAATCAACTATATTGTCTTCGCCAGAAACCAATACCCATTCATAAGTTAGAGCATCATAACCAGTATTGGTTATATCTGCATCTGTGCTAGTGCTTTCTAAAGTAATTTCCATAGTATTCGTTCCAGGATATCCATCGTGTGGTATTTCAAAACCTTCAACTGATGCTATGCTGGCAACAGGTGGAGTATTTTCAGGAACTACATAAATTGTTACCATTGCAGTATCAGATGTTTGGTTTCCATCTGTTGCTGTAAACTCAAAAGAAGCGATATTTTCATTATCTCTGTCGTATGCGCACCCATCCTGTGTCACATCATATTCAAATTCGACTTCCGATTCATTGATAGATATAATACAGCATACTGCATCATCGACACTAAATGTAAGCGGATCTCCTTCTTCATCTTCAGATATCCAACTTGCACTAAGGTCAATAGTGTTGGTTGAGTTTTGGACAACACCAATGCTTGTATTATTTACAACTGGAGCACAATTAGGTCCGTTCGTGCAGATTGGGTCGGTTGGAAATGATTCACCGCCTAAATTATTTGCAGTTACAACATAACAGTTAGATTCACTGTCCGACTCACCACATACAGGTTCATTATCAGTAAATGAATATGTTTCACCATTAACAGAATTTAAGTATTCCCCATTTCGGTAGATTGAATAAGTATCGCTAACCGCTGAGAGGCGTACATCACACAAACCATTCTGAGCAAATGCCATTTCATCACCCAAAGATTCTCCATTAGAATGATCAAAATATTCAGCTTGTGTATAATATAATCTTCCTGAATACTGAGGACCCCCATTTTCATGGTTAATCCAAATTAAAAAATTTACATCGTTTCCATCAACGAACCCAGTTATTCCTTCTAAAGGATCATCTGCAGTTGCTTTAATAATATCTTCAAGAGATCCATTAGGAGAATGTAGAAGTGCCAATTCATCCACAACCAATGTGCCATCATAAACCGCTACAACATCATCAGCCTGAAGAATATAACCACCATCATCAATCGTTGCTTCTAATATGTAGAATTTGTGGGGGAGATAAAGATCAAATTCAAATTCAAAGGGGTCATCCTCATAGATGTAGGGTGACCAATTAAATGCATTCATACTATCTTCCTCAGGAAATGATAGATTAACAGGGGTATCGGGTTCATAATTTTCTATTTGGGTACTAACAAAAGTGCATTCTAAATCACTTAGTTCAGTTTCACCAAATGCGTTTACAGTGCTTACTTGATAACAATATTCTGTTTCACCAATTAAATTATCATTATCATAATAAACTGTACTACTAGTGGTGGCAATTAGCTCCATTCCCCTACCATATGTATCATCTCTATAAATATTATACGAAATAGGTGGAGATATTGGATCAGATCCAGACCATTGAACCCTAATCCTATCTTGTGGTGACTGATAAGTTACTGAAATATTAGTTGGAACCTGTGCAATGTCAGGTGCTGGTGTATCTACACAAATTAAATCACTCATTTCTCCCAAGCGATATTCAAAATCTGCATTACCTATATCAAAGTTAACAGCCTGTATGGAATAACAGTAATTGGTGTAATCGGATAAACCAAGACCATCATTATCATCAATAAAAGTATTATTGGTAAAAATACCGGAAACAGTATCAGCATTGCACTCTGAATAATACTGGAGCCAATCCCCTCCAAATGACTCTACTAATATTGAATTATATGCAGTATTTTCTAAAGATGAACTACTATTAAAGTATTGGAGCTCAGCATTCTCATCCATACGATAAATTCGATAATACATACCTAAGCACTCCGGTTCCCAGCTAAGTGTGATGGTGTTTTGATTTACAGCAAGTTCAACTCCAACTACTTTACCTGGCTGTGGCATTGGGGGTGTGGTAGTACATACCTTTTTCACATAGCTTTCCACAAATTCTGGCTGAGTTTCATTATTTTCATTATATCCGGTGACACTAAAACAGTATTCAGTAGAATTATCAAATGATATTGGTATAAGTGGTGGCTGAATATCTATGCTTTCGCCTGTAATGTTTTCTACATATTTAATATTCCAGTTATCATATATTCGATATTTATTGAAAGCTTCATCAGCACTCCATGTAAGTGTTATAGAATTTTGAGATGAATCTGCTTGAACATTTGTAAGGAAGGAAGAAGAACTGGTTGCTGTTGAAAAACTATAATTAGAAGGGTTTGAATATTCATCTGGATTTGTGTTAACAAAGGCACGAATTCTATACACATAAGATGTAGAATTAAGTAATGAGGTATCTGTAAACGTTCGTTCCATACTCAGATCACTTTGATGGATTAGAGTTATAATAGATTCATTTCCTTGGTTTTCACCAGCCTGACTTGTATCAATCCGATTTAATTCATAGTAAACATATTGATGCTGATTCCCTAAATGATTATCACCGGGCCAATCAAGTTTAATCTGATTTTGGCTAGTTACAGCATTGTCAATTTCTAAGATAGGTGTATCAGGTGGGCTTTCGGCTGTCGCAGAACTAGAATAATCGGGATCTTCATCTGTTCCGGCTACTCCCACCTCATTCTCAGCAAGAACAGTATATACATACTGTGTGTTTGGTTCCACATCTATATCGGTATAGGGTATATTAATCGACAAATCTGAGATAACTGAACCAATTGAAATATTATCTCGATAAATATGGTATGTAACATTTCCATCTATCTGTGTATTTGGGCCATACGAGCCGCCACCAGTTGCATAGGGACGTTGCCATTTAATATCAATTGCTCCATTTGGATAATCGGGAGAATAATCATCGATAGATAAACTTCGTGCAGGCCCCGGCCTTTCTACACTGACATCTACATATGTGCCACCAAAACCAATAAAATTATTATTATTATTTAGAAAATCTGTATAAGCAGACATGCCTGGAATAGAAAAATTCTCATCAAGGCCTATATCATTTTTCCATACTCTAATTAGTATTGTGTTATTTTCAATAAAACCATCTACATCCGGTGTTCCTGTGTCATCTTTATAGGCATTAACAGACCAATTTATATCTGGATCATTAATCTCTACTATATCTTGTGCATTTAATATCCTCGCTCCAACACACAAATTCCCATCGAAAATACCAATTTCGTCATCGGGATTTAAATCATTATTGTCCCAAAGAAAACTGGTAACAATAATTGCCATAGGTGAATAAGTACTACTAACCGGTTCAAAATGTTGTGTTCTGCTTATTAATGGCCTGTTTTGCTCTACTGTACGAGATATATTTCCTTCCGTTATAGTTATCGAAGTATTATCTGTTGTATGTATATAATATCCCACTCCCGGTTTCATATCAAAACTCGCATTAGGTGCCATTTCGCCATTGGGCAAGAGAGTCCAAGATTGTGGACTGTTTGAAAGATCCCACATAAAATCAATAAGGTCATCATACACTAATTCTTCAAATAATTCTACAGGATCCCAAAAATATCTACTTGGAAAAGATATCATATTCCATCCAGAAATTAGATTAATCGTTAGACCATTGTCATTATCATATAAGACTGGGGTTTCACCTGAAAAACATAAGGTTACAGCATCTGAGGTTCTCATATAATACCCCTCAGTTGGTAAATATGCACCTATGCCATCGGGTTGTTCGGGTATTCCATTATTGTAAATTATTCCATCAAAATTTTCATTCTCTACTCTTAAAATATCATCACTATACTCATCAAGAATATCAACAAGGTCTATGTTATCCTCCATTGTCAGATTCAGAGAAAACATATACCATTGAGCAGCATCTATTCCAATACACTGTACTGCTTGTATAGTGATTGTAAAATCAACATTTTCCTCTGAAGTTTCCCCGTAAGGATCCTCCGCTTGGAGACTGAAAGTTATCGCCGGTTCAAACTCATAACTACTCAATGTTGGATCTGGGATATAGGTTAATGAATTACCATTAATATCTAAACTTCCTACTTCTGAATTTAGATTATTTATGTTATAAGCCATATAACTCATATCGCCATCAATATCATCAAAATAATCTGTGAGATCTATTGATATTAGAGTATCCTCTGGGGTCTCTGCTTCGCAGAGAGAATCTGTAACAATAGGTGCTGTATTCACAACAAACCTATAGTCAGAATACTCAATGGTTGATTGTTC
>JACNLC010000049.1:18977-42282 GCA_014381725.1 Fidelibacterota bacterium
CAAATCCAACAATCTCAACTGTGATTTCCGTGTTACCAGAAACTGACAATGTCAAAACATCGCCATCAATATCATCAAGATATTGTGTGAAATCTTCTGTTAAACTTCCATCTTCATCAAATGTAAAACTATCAGGTAAATCAATTGTTGGAGTATCATTAACCGGTGCTATTGTAATTGTAACAGTTGCAGGATCAGAATCAAACTCAGTATCATTTGCTATAAAAGTAAATGTATCTTCACCAAAATAGTTAGCATTTGGTGTATAAATCCCACCTTCGTAAACTCCGTTTGTCGGTGCATCTACTACTTCAAAAGTTAACTCATCACCATCGATATCATTACCAGACAAAGTAATTTCTACAGGAGTATCTTCATCAGTGGTAACTGCAATATCATCAGCTGTCGGTTGATCGTTAACAGAGTATACTGTAAAAACAAATGTCTCGGTATCAGTACCTCCATGCTGATCACCTATCTCAATTGTTATATCTGTAGAACCATTCTGATCATCCATTACATCAAATACTAAGGTGGATGTGGTTCTCTCACCATTGGGATATATTGTAATTTCAACCAAAGAGCTGTCTGAGCAAAATGCATTATATATCAACGAGTCACCATCTGCATCAAATACTCTAAATAGTAAAGAAAAATCTTCGTCTTCATTAGTTTTCTGTTCACCTATCTCACTTAACATAGGAAAATCGTTAACTGATTCTACCCAAACTACAACTGTTCCTATGTTTGAATCTATCTCCCCGTCATTAGCAACAAAAGTAAATACATCTCTACCAAAATAGTTTGCATTTGGTGTATAAATACTGTCCACAAATGTTCCATTTATAGGCGGACTAACAATTTCGTAAGATAAATCATCTCCATCTGCATCTGTACCTATTAATGCAATTACAACTGGAGTATCTTCATTAGTAGTTGTTTCAATGTCTTCTACTACAGGTGGCTCATTACGATAAATCTCATTTGATGAAAGACCAGTATCGTATGTTGCTTTACTTATCGATTCTTGATAATCATCTCTATTAGAATATGTTGATGATGGTTCTCTACCTTCAATAATAGGACTTACTTCGGTTTGTCCTATTAAAATAGTTGTAATAAATAATATGATCAAGCGTATTAACATTTCACTAGCCTAAAACTGAAATGTAATATACTAATAACTAATTGATGTTTCAAATAAATATACATATTTCATTAATTTAAGGATATTTTTGCAATAGCAAGTTTTGTGTTAGCAGTACCAGAACAACAAGCTTTATTATCTTTATTCTTATTGCAATTATCAAAGTGCTTATCACCAACTTGATAACCAAGAGTTTGGAATAAAAGAAAATTGCCTTTTGGGGATATTGTGATGTTACTATTTTCAATTGTGTTGGTTTCTAAATCATAACATTCAAAACTATCAATATTACAATATTTGATTTGTTTATTTTCATTTTTCCCTACCAAAGCAACATAAAATATTATGTTTCGAAACGGATGCCAACAGTAATCAAGAGTTTCATAATCCGGTCTTGTACCCTTTTTCTGTGCAGAATACACATTTTGAGCTATCAATTTTGATTCGTTGGTTGAAGTGTTGTAGATATAAATATCGTACTCGTCAGTCCCGTCACTCACCTGTGAAAGAAATGCAACTAAGGTCCCATTATAATTGAATTTAGGATCAAGTTGATGGAAGTCAGATGGTTCAACTTTTCTTCCTAAACTACTATTTGAAATATATTGAATATCCGAATAATAAAATACATCTCTATTTTCTCCACCATCAATTATTGTTAATGCTAAATTGTATTCTAATTTATCCTCATTATAATATACATCAAAATCACTTAAAGTCTCATAATGAGATATTGAGTTTGAATACTCAATTGATTCACTGGGAGTCTTGATCTTGATATTACCTCGATCTGAATTCTCCCCCCCATTACTAATATAATATATATCTCCATCTCCATCTCCATCATCATCATTAATTACTACATAAGAAGATGTTGGTGTTAGTTTTTCACCACCCAAATGTATTGTTTCAATACTATATTGAAATACTTTATATGATGGATTATCATCAAAATAACCTGTAAAATATCCTTTGATATCGTTTTCATTTCTTAAAAAATAGAATTTATTATTAACAGATTTGGACCAATTGAATCGATAAGCAAAGTATGGTTTTTTAAAAAGCGGATTTATCTTGGTTAGCATTGAAGCGTATTCAGTTTTTTTCTTTTCATCATTGAAAGATAAGAACTTTATCTCAGAATCTAGATTAGTTTCATCTTTAAAATTAGTAACTTGACAAGCTAACCACTCTTCAGTTTGATTTAACTTACCAGTAAAGTAATTCATATCTTTGTCTTCATACATATATACATATCCAAGGTTAACCATTGTCTGAGAAATTACTATGTTACAATAAAAAAATATTACTAATTTCATTTTCATATTCTCTCCTTAATTTTATACAGTTACAAATACAGAAATACCAAATATTGTGACACATAAGTATAAAAATATTTTTGAAATTTTTCCCTTTTGTTCTTCAACTTCATATTGATTATAATTATCAGATAACTTTAATTCTAAATTATTCTCCATTTCATCTACTCCTTTGACTTTTATCTGAATTAATGATATTGTGTCGATCAGCTCTGCATTATAACCGAATTGAGACTCATCATATTTTGGCCAAGTAGATATCTGAGAAAGTTTCATTTTCTTTAATTCGAATTTTTCGTCATATTCTTGGCCTATAGTCATAATATCTTCCCAATCCTCAACTTTAATTTCATAAGCACTCTTTGAGTTATATATGTCAATGTAACTTGGTTCAGAGGAATATGGGAAATATAAATATAATTTGTCCCTTTCTATAAATGGAATCAGTGTCCAATCAGAATCCCAATATACTTCTAATTCATTACTTTTATCTTCTATTAAATATTTATATTTTTTATCAATAACTAGATATTTCTCAAAAATTTCAGGCAAGTATTTAATTACCATAACATAACCTAAATTTTCGTATTCTCTATTCAAAATAAATGAACTTTCTTTTTGATTAATAATAAGTAATCGATTAATTTTACAGAATTTATTTTCTACATCTTTTATCTTATTTTCGTCGTTAGACATAGTTATGTCTTTAATCTCTTCTGATGTTGGCTCAAATTCATCATAAGATAAACTGGGAATGATAATCTGATAATCAATTGTATTTTGGACAACATCTTTTTTGTTAAGTTCTTTGGTATTTACTAGTTCTTGTGCACTTTCCAGTTTAAATCCTTTAAATCTAATATTGTAATCTCTGAAACCTTTTAAATTGTCTTCGTTTAAACAATTCAAGTTAGAATACAACGGTACATCCAATATATTACAAAAGCAACTTTGATCTTTATTATAATCTTTGCACACTAATATTTCATCAAATTCATAACTGTGCTTAAGGATTATCTCATTTTTTATCTCCATTTCAAGTTCAAGAGCTTTTTCAATAGCTCCAATACAATAATGAGCTTTTGCACACCAAATTTTATTATACAATCTCCATTCTTGATTCAGATTATGGTTCTTATAGTTATCTTCAGTCTTTTCTATTATTTGTGCAAAATTCCCCATTATGTAATGTCCTAAGCAAAACTTATCAATTTTATCTCTCTCGATAAGGACTTGATCAGATTGTCCTGTTGTTAAAGAAAGTAACAAAATAATAATTGCTATTTGTAATGTTATTTTAACTGTCATATTAATTCCTAGTTTATTGTTAATGACATTATAGACAGAACCAATAATCCACCACCTACAATCCAATTTCGTTTAGCTTTTAAATCAGATTCTTGCATGGTGTTAGGCAGTATAAGATATCTTCCACCACCTTTTAAAGATGGTGTTACAACTTCATTAAGATCATAAGGAAATATCTTTTTACCACCTTCGATGTAGTATTGAAAGTCTGTGTCACTCAAAATATTGATTGAGTTCATATTGTTGTTTGTATATGCTAGTCCAAATGAACACCCAAGAATGGGTTCTTCTTCAATTTTTATATCCAATTTTTTACTAATTTTCTCTTTACGAATATCTGATAAATAATTATTAAACGCTGTTATTCCAGCTTTCTTGTCTTTCTTTGTGAATATCTGCTTGAACCTCTCATCTCTTATGTTTAACAAAGCATATAAAATTTCCCTAATGTTGAGTTCCTGTATCGGTTTCTCCTTATATAAACTAAATATGCTCTCCAAATACTTTTGGGCAGATTCATCATCATACATCTCTAAAGAAATTAGATAATTTGTATAGTGAAAAAATAACTCTAAACAAAATAAATATTTATCTTCAGATTCAGAAATATTAGAAGGAGACTCATATAAAAAGTCCTTTAGTTTTGTATTTCCTTTTTCTATTTTATCTGTAATACCAAACTGATTATATATTATTTGTTCAAGGTTTTCGATGTTCCCTTTAACCTTTTCTAAATGTTTCCGGAAATACTTAACAGGATTCCCTTGAGTTTCAATCATTAATTTTTCAAAAACTCTAAACCAATCTGCATTTTGTTTACTACCTTTTGAATAATCCAAAACTGTTTGAATAATATAGTCTAAGTTGTCTCTTGCAATTTGCTCTTCTCCTTTCAAGAAACTATCTTTACCTGCATATTTATTTATATACCATTCTTCTGAAGTCCTTCCATATTTATATGATAGGTCAATGAGATCGTACTTGTCTTCTCTATAGTCAGCTCTGATTGAAGAAGAATATTTTTCATTATTCTCTTGAATATAATAATAAAGGGCTAAACTATAATAATATCGATTGTTTTTAATGTCTTCTGTTTTCATATGATATTTCTTACTATCTAATAACTTTTTAATCTTACCTTCAAAATCCTTTTCAAAATTATACTTAGAAGTATAACTATCTTTATTTTTAGATTGAATAGATTGAAAAATATTTTCGCATTCTTTAAATAATTCTGAAATTTCCATCTCTAATTCACTATTTAAATCTCTATCTTTTTTTGTGTAATACGGTTTGAAATGTACTACTAGATCTCCATTTTTTAATTGTTCTAAATGAGGTTCTTCTCCTGCAATAAAATGCCCCTTTGGAGGAGGTTTGACATCATTAATATCTTTGACTGTTGTCTCAGTCTCACCAAGAATATTAGTCTTAATTGAAACAATATTTGGAATTTTATAGGTTATATTTTCTTCACCATTTTTATATTCCATTACTAACCAGAATTCAACATCCTCATCCGACCTTGATAAAATAGGTGGTAGTTCCAATTGTATCTCATTACCTAAAGTAGCACCCTCTTCAAAATAAAATTCAACAGTCTGAGGATCTATGCGAATACTGCGACCTAATTGATTTATTCCACTTTTAACAGTGTGCGATGAATCTGGTTTTGTGAATTCACTATAGGATTTAGCATTGTCGATAATTTTTATTGTAATTGATTTACCTTTATTGGCAAAACCTGAATCATCATATTTTAATTTGTCAACAGATAGAAGTAGTTTTTTTTCGGAAGAATCTATTAAATAATCTTTATTTTGAAGTTGATTAAAATATAGATTAATCATTATTTCAGGACTATTGATTGAATTGTGAACAAAATTCCAACTACTTGACTTAGCTCCATAAAGAATGGAAAGATTATCAAAACACATCGATCTGTTTTTTGATGATAAGTTGCACTCTAAAATTGAAGTTTTGTTTTTGCCGATTTCATTGTTAAACTTGATGTCTTCAATATTAATTTCATCATTATATCCCATATTAGAAGATTTGATTTGTTCATGCCATACACTATAGTCAGCAACATATATTGAAGAGGTGTCATTTATTATCGTAACTAACTCAAGGGAAATTGACTCAGGTAAAGATTTTAGCATTTCTCCAGAAACACCTTCATAACTTACTATTACATTCCCCATATCAATTTCTTTATCAACATCAACTCCTTCTCTTCCTTCTCCCTCAGGTATTTCGATGGACCTCAGACTTTCCCAATCAATATTTACCCTACTTATATTGACTCTTTTATATATATTGGGTTTTTTATCACTACTTGAGAAATCATGAGAAAATGTATAATTGAGTTTTTTGTTGTTCTTGTCTAACTTATAGACTCGAAAATAATTTACACTATTATCCCAATTATCATATGACTCCGAATCGAAATTAGTTAATTTCAAACCCTTTAATTCGATTTGTTCATCTTCAAAAAGTGGAGTATCAATTTTAAATCCCAATTTCTTTGCAGAAAAATAAATTATTTCATTTTCCAAAAAAGGGAAGTTACTATTAAATTCTATATTTTTAATTGAAGTATCCCATTCTGCAGGGAAATTATGAACTAATTCAAAGATAAGAAGTGAATCATTATCTGTAAAAGATGCTTCATATTTGTTCTCAATAATTTCTATTGCAGGAAAGTCAAATGATAGTGAATCGTAGTTAACAAAATAAATTTCACTTTCTGTTAAAGCTATCTGCGGTTGTCCAGCATAGAATTGCAACCTTCCCTCAATATTATTAATCCTTTCATCATTTGTAGGCTTGTACGCGTTAGTAATAATATAGTTTAAATACAATGAATCTTTTTCAATATTAGGATACCGGAATCGAATATCATCTAGAATTAAATCTGATTCAATATTCTCTTCAATATTAATAGAGATTGTATCTTCTTCAACATCAACTGAATAACCTTCCATTTCGTAAAGCTCAATAAAAGACATAATGTCAAAATCTGGACATATAATTTTAATTACATCCCCATCATTAAATAACTTTGGTGAATTTGATGAAAATGTAATACTTTTAATGAGATTATTTTGTTCTTTACCACCATATTCTTCACTATCGAGTAATTTATATTTTTGTGGAGTTAAACTTACATTGAGCTCTACAATACTAAAGGAATGATCACTAACAAAACTAAATGAAGAATCACTAACAAAATCAAATTTATCTGGGTGAAATTGCTTATTAGAAATATACTCAATAATAATTTCCCCTAAGTAAATTTCAATACAATTAATAGATGTATCTAATTCTAATCTAGAAATTTCTATATCGAATCCAGGATCTTGAATTGGAATATTATCAAATTTTATCTCAATCTCCTTTCCTTTAGCTACAATAGAATTAATAATATCAGTACTCTGTCCATCAATATTTGTAGTAATTTCTTGTTTTTCTTTCCAGTTTAGTGGTGAATTTTCTGGTAAAGTAATTCTAATGATATCATCACGTTCAATAGTTTTGACAATGCTATTTTCAATAATTTCAAGTGAAGGAAAATAATTGCTACCATTTGTACCTATATAATAAACATAATCATTATTAATATCTATTCTCTTTGGTCTATACAATTTAATGGAATCCATTTTTTGCTTAACAAAGGAATTTTCATCATCACCATCAAATGACAAGTCAAGATATATCGATATTCCACTTTCAGGAAATTTTCGAATATCGTTTTCATAAGCTTCACAATATACATACAAGTTAGAAATCTCATATACATCAACTACGGTGTTAAAACATTTTGGATCAATTATCAAGGTAGTTCCATCTTTTGAAATATCCTGAACACCATCTATTTCTAAAACTGAATCGTGCCAATAGATTTCATTCAAATATTTATTATCAAAATTAAGCCTAATTGCAAGTTTCTGGTTTCCGTGTCCTATAATATTTGAAACACTATCACTAATAGTAATGATTGGACTTTTAATCATATTTGTGGTATAACTATAATTAACGCTATCAATAATTACTTTTGGAGAACCTAAATAAATTTTATTTCTCACTTCAAACATATAACTTTCAGAAGGTGATAAGTGTCTGTCAGTCTTTGAATATTTCACTAGTAATGACGACGAGTCAGTCTGTGAAGATATACCAACAATTTTGACTGGAATAGAACTAACAATAATATCATCATAAGTATCCACACCATCTAATCTATAGACTAATTCTCTAGGTTCAGATTTAATTATTTTATTTCTAATTCTGTTTGAAAAATTCAAATTATTAAAGATAATATTATTAACATCGCTACAATCGTAACAAAATTGTAATGGAGATTTATCATCCAAATTGATCGAGATATATGCAGACTTTCCAAATGACGAAATACTATCTTGAGAGATTATTAAATCAGGTAATTTTCCAATGTAACTTTGATCTGAACTATACATCCCATAATCGGATTTTAAATCGAAATTTAACAGAGAATAATTAATTTCCTCTTTTGAACGTAGAGAATTATCACTAGAAACATGTTGTGGGATACTGTTTTCAACTTTGAAAAGAATCCTATATTCAATATTATCTGTATAATTATCATTATATTCAAATGATAACGCTATAATAGGTTCACCGTTTACAATCAAATCAGGGACTAATGGAATTTTAATCTCAGTTAAGTTATTATTATTAAATTGCTCTTTAAATTCATCGAATAATATTTTATTTTTTGACAAAAGTTGTTTTAAATATTTAATGTTCCCAAGTTTATAGTTGAGTTGTAATAATTTGCTTGGATCAGTAAAATAATCTAATTCGGTTATTAACAAGTTTGATGTTCCAAAAATTCTTGACAGAGATGTATCTATCATCATAGGAAGAGTTAGTGAATCCTTATGAGCAAAACAAGAATCTAAATTAGCAAAGATATTTTTCCATTTTGCTCCAGATTGTTTTGGCAAAGTAAGATAGAGATAGTCATAATAATTTTCACCATATTTACTAGGACCAAAAATAGTGTTTTCTGATATCCCTTCAATACTAACCTGAATAAAATCTTCTTTTTTGTCGTGAGCATAGTATATCTCGTCACTCTCAATATCAAGATCAAAGTCAGAAACATTCATAAATAATATCTGGTTATCTTTATCTCGATTAGAATAATTCAAACTACTATTACATATTTCCAAGTATATAGGATTATGATTTACAATATCTGTAACTTCTAAACCTGAAATTATAATTGTGTCATTATCCGCAAAATCATTAATCACTTTCAGATAAAGTTCAGTATTATCAGCTGAAATTCCTTTGTAGCTACTTATTACATTACTTAATTGTTTATTATTTCGACTTTCATTATCGCTAATTTTAATTTGATTAATTTTACTTGACCACTTAGCATTATCGACCAATTTTAGTATTATAGTATCTCCAGCTTCTATTACAGAATGATTTGAAGTATATATATGTATTTCAGATGCTAAATTTCTAGAACGACCTATAATTGCATTAAATGGATTTTCGATCTTATAGATTGGGTAACCAATCTCTAATTCGTTTGTTGTTTTAATTGAGTTGTAATTATGCTCAGAATACTTTGTCTCAACTTTGGCATTAACATTAATAATCATAGAATTGTTTTTTTGTAAATCAAATAACAAGTTGTTCAAATCATAATGCTGTAGTGAATTATAATTGTCTTCCAAAAGAGTAAAAGTTAACTTATTTCCTTCAATAGTATTCTTTAACAATGGTAGCTTATTTATGAATCTTGAAAACATGTTTCTTCTTGAGATTATAATTTCGAATCCATCGATATTCATCTTACTATTTTGTTTTGACCAGTTGAGTGGTGCATCTAGACTGAAAGTAAAACTATCTCCTTTCTTAAAAATATTGTTATAGACCGAAACTTTAGTTAAAGGTAGTTCTAAATTATTTTGGACAACTGACTCATAATTTCTTTCCTCTTCAAAGTTGAACTTAATAGCACCTTTATTTATGTTTAAGAAGTGAGTAGAATTAAAACCAACAAAATTATTACTACGAATTTCATATTTAATATGTGAAATATTGTTCAAGGTCCAATCAAATTTTAACTCCGGAAAAACAAGATTCTGGTCTATGTTATTCTTATAATTCAATGAAATTATTTTGTTATAGATAGATAGTTTCTTTATTACGAATGTAAAATTAATGGAATTATTATTAATTATATAGTTATTGATCGAATTAACATTTAGATAATTTCTTAAATTGCTTTTAGTTATTTGATTACGAACTGTTCTGAGTACTTGGCTAATCGCATTTGCATCATACATATTGGTATTACTATATATAGTCAATAGTAATGTATCTCCAGGTTGGATCTTTTTGTTTAGATTTATGTCCTTATTTCGGAAGTCGAATTTAGGAATGTAATATTGAGTAAATGTAGTATCAAAATAAGCAGTTTCATAAGAGGTAAATGTTTCTGCTACTATAGTGCTATCATATGGATCAGTAACTATGTTGGTGTATTTGGAAGTATTATCAAATTCCATTAGTTTCTCAACTATCAGATTTGTTTTTAATTTAGGAATGTCTGTTGTATCCTCATCTGTTATTGTTAAGAAAGGAAGTATTCTTATTGAATCAAGATTAGGTTGAAATTGAAACAAAATAGATGAAATCATAGGATTCATATTTTCTTCAGGATGAACAGTAATATCTATTCTATCCTGAGTATGATCACCATAATCATCAGTAACTTCTAAGATAAATTCATAATACTTAGACTCATTTCCATATGAATTAGATAATTCTACTTGGACTACTCCATCACCATCTAAATCTTGCTCTATAACTAAACCATCTGGTCCACTCCACCTATACTCTAAGCCATCTCCATCTCCATCAAAGGAACTACTACCATCTAAAATAATTGTAATATCTGATGTACTCTTATCTCCATCGTGATAAATGGTATATTCTGCATTATTACCTGCATCACAAATAGGTGGGGTATTTTCTTCAGGATGAAGAGTTACTATTAATGTATCCTGAGTATGATCACCATAATCATCAGTAACTTCTAAGATAAATTCATAATACTTAGACTCATTTCCATATGAATTAGATAATTCTACTTGGACTACTCCATCACCATCTAAATCTTGCTCTATAACTAAACCATCTGGTCCACTCCACCTATACTCTAAGCCATCTCCATCTCCATCAAAGGAACTACTACCATCTAAAATAATTGTAATATCTGATGTACTCTTATCTCCATCGTGATAAATGGTATATTCTGCATTATTACCTGCATCACAAATAGGTGGGGTATTTTCTTCATATTCAACAATTGTGCTATCGGATTCACTATACTGATCTGTGCCATTTGACATCTCATGGAAATTCGAAGAAGTACTACTACATGAATGAAATAGCAAAAAAGAAAACAAGATAATAAAATGAAATAATATTTTCATCTAGTCGCTGAAAAATACTGATTGATAAATTTCGAATCGTCATCTAGCTCTTTTGTAACATTTTCTGTATGATTATTTTTAGGATCCCAAATTTCAACTATTTCATGCCTAATTTCATCCATCACATATATGATATTTGCTTCTCTCTTAATTAATGATATATCATGAGAAATTATGATAATTGAGTATCCCCATTTTTTTAACTGAACAATCCTATCCATAATTTCATTTTTAATTGATGCATCTAAACTAGCAACTGGTTCATCGGCAATTATTATTTTGGGTATTTCATCTGGTAAAGTACTAAGTGATGCAAGAATTTTAGCAATTCCTACTCTTCTTCTTTGACCACCGGAAATGTTTTCTGGAGTTTTGTTTAAAAAATCTCTCAATTGAAATTCGTTAATTAATTTATTCCAAATATCATCATCTATTTTTTTATTATTTAGAGTCAAAGACTCTCTAAGTTGCTTCGCTACTGGCATCTTAGGATTCAAGGATATCTTTGGATCTTGATAAATCATTTGGATTGGTGGCACTTTAAATTTTCTTCTATATTCCTTAGAATTAACACGATACTCTTTAGATTGAGTGATGTAATAAACATCTCCTAACAACTTGTGATTTATCCCACTTATAGCAAAGTAATTAATTAGTGCTTTACCAAAAGTTGTTTTCCCGCATCCACTTAAACCAACGATGCCGATGACTTCACCTTTTGATACATCAATGGATATGTTTGAAAATATCTCCTGAGTTTCATCTGGACGGCTACCTTGAAAATAAAATGATAAATTATTAATTGATAGAACTGTTTCATTATTTCCCATCGAACTTCCTCCAACATCTTTGCCAACTATCAGGTTGGGTTCCCTGTATTTCCGGGATTAATTTGTCACATTTTTCTATACTTGAAGTACATTTAGAAAGATAGGGACAACCAACTATGGGTTTATGAATATTAATTGAAGATGTTAATTCATCAATATTCCGGGAATTAATTCCATTATTCGATGATATACTATTTATTAGTTCTCTAGTGTAAGGATGCAAATATTCGCTTTGAAATATATGCTCCTTATTAGAAATATTTTCAACAACGCATCCTCCATACATTATAAAGTAGTCATCTACAAGATGATGCAGAAAATTGATGTCATGAGAAATTAAAATAATTGTTAAATCTGGTTTGTCTTTCTTAATATCTTCAAACAACTCTATTATTTTTCTTTGTCTGCTTACATCAACACCAGTCGTCAATTCATCACCAATAATAATATCTGGCTTATGTGATAACACAAATGCCATCATTACCCTTTGAGCTTCACCACCACTAATTTGATTTGGGAATTTATCTCTAATTTCAAAGGGTAGCTGTACTGATTCTAGGTAGTCTTTCAAAAAAGAACGAAATTTTCCAGACTCATTATTCCTTTTAAAAGATTGTTTGAAAAAGGTCTCTACTGTCCAGTATGGATTTAAATAACTTTTTGGGTCTTGTGGAATAAATCCTACTTTAGATTTTATCTTTTTACTTTCTTTTTTAACGAATCTTTTATAAGAAAAGGGTCGTTTTCTCTTATAATTACCATCGGTAGTAACCTGTAGTTTTTGTAATTTATTTCCAGAATCATCGTTATCGTTAGGATAGATTTTTAAAGGACCGTTCACTCCGTTGGTAAATTTATATTCTACATTACCGTTATACACACCAGGAGTTAACTCTTGATTCCCTGTCAATGCTAATAATAATTGAGTTTTACCACTCCCAGACTCTCCAATCACCCCAACAGTACTACCTTTTTTGATTGACATAGAAATATCTGTCAGCACATAAGCCGCTCCATCTCTGGTAGATAATTTTGAATGCAAATTGTCTACTGATATAATATTCTCACTCATGTTTTACTCCTAGATTCAAAGTACTTTGCTGCATAATAAAACGAAACTATAAAGGATAATTCGATTATTATAGTAATTACCAAAAATCTTCTGTCAAGATAATAACTAGACTCTTCAAGATGTTTTGTTAAAACTCCAAGCCCACGATTGAAAGGTAATCCCATAACAGCTAAAGAAATATCTAAGAACAAAGTTTGAATTATAATGTAACATGATTGGAGTAGAATTATTGGTATACAAAAATATCTTATTATATGGTAAAAAATAATACGGAAATTACTTATACCACTTAATTTAAGAGCATAGACAAAATCTTCATCCTTTAATTCAATAATCTTAGCTGAAATTAACTTGGAAAGAGCTGGGCTAGAAAATATCCCAAAAAGGAAAAATATTACGAGCTGTTTCTGTTCATCATTGACATCACTAAAATATCCAACGAAAATAATAGATAATAAAACCCAAATCAATATAGGTATAGCTTCTAAAACTTTTTGAATGTTTGAAAAAATAATTATAATGGATTTAAAAACTATTGATTTAGTGTTGAAGTATTCTGTGACAATACTAATTGAAATTCCTAGTAATAAAAATGAAAATAAGGTTACAAATATTAACTTGAAACTAACTAATATCCCGTCAGTTATTGTGCTTAAAAAGTCTATTCCACCTTGTGTTGTGCCTAAAACAAATCTAGAATCAAAAGCAGTTGAAAAACACGGCATTGGATGAGGATCTTTCTCTAGTTCTGTTGGATTGACATACAAAATACCATCCCAAGTCTCAATCTCAACTTGTCCAAATGCTTCACTTTTTACTTCTACTGATTCTTGTTTATAATAATAGATATCTTTGGATAAATCCACTTTCCCTTTAACTGGAACTAAATAATCAATAATTTCTCCATTACTAAAATCTGAAAATGGATTATTAAAAATCGATATGATAAAAATTAATGATGCGATTAACATCGCAGGAATTACTATAACAACCCTCATTAATGGAGACTCTACTGACATAAAAAATCTAGCAATAACTTTATAAATGTTCTTCATTCTACTTTATTGACCTTGGTGATAAATTTTTATATAAATGTTCTGATATATAAAAAAGAAAAACCATAATAATTATGATGATTATTGAAGCATTGAAAACTAAATCTAGATGGAGAGATTGATTTGTGTCTTGCCTTATGGCATATTTATGAATTAGATATCCAAGCCCTGAAAATTCTCTTCCGCTATCATAGACTTCAAGTAAAATAAGGCCACTAAACAATATCGGGATTCGGGAAACCGAAATAACAATCATTTTACCTAAAAGTTCAGTTATCGAGAAAACAAACCTATTGTAACCAGAAATTTTAGCAAATATTAAATAATCTTTACTAAATATTTTTCTAACTTCATCATTTAAAATCGAGTAATAATCCATTAAGGCACCACTGCCAAATACGATAGCAATGTAGCCTGCAAACACTCTAGAGACTCCAATCTGTTCACTAAATGTAAACAGAAACGACGAGATAAATACCACATGAAACAAACTAAGGGATAAAATTGGTTCTACAAAGTAGTGTTTTAATAATATAATCCTAGACAACATTATTAATAATGTAGAAAGCATAAATGCTAATATTAAGCCGATTGCAACCATTTTCAAAGAAACAAGTGTCTTAGATAATAACTGTATTGAGTTAGGAATACCCATTGCATTTTCACCAAAATCACCAATTACTGAATGTGATAACCACGATAGATAATTTGTAAATATAATTGGTTGATCCAAAATAATATTTAATGTGACATTTTCGTTGTCAACCAATGTTTGTGAGGTGCATGATTCATAGCTTGTGAAGTTTTGGGATTTTTTTGGTATCAAAGAAAATAATGTATATAAACTATAAGTTATGATCAATATTAAGAGTAAAATCTTGAACAGTAGCTTAGCAATTGATCTACACTCAAAAATATTATTAATAATCTTCTTTTCAATCATTAATCACTCTACTTATTAAATTTCCAGTTTTGCGGGACGGTAAAAACATTGTTACTGTTGACAATTACTGTTTGCTTATTTAGACCGTTATGTTCATCATTTGTAGAACTAGTATTAATAGCATAGTTCATTTCCAAAGTCCAGAGAAAAATCGAGGCAACATCATCATATAATATCTTATGAACTTTTTGTTGATACATTCTTCTTTCAACATTTGAGGTCTTTAATACATTCTTAAACTCATCGTATAAAATATCGTTTGAGTAACCTGAAATATTCTCAGCTCCATTTGTCGAGTATTCAATATTCGCTGTGTAAGCTTCTTCTTGATCAGTCTGAACATAGTATAAATCCCATTCGTTTTTTTTCAACACATTTTCCAATTCTTCTTGTGTTTTCCCATCCAATTCTACCGATATACCAACTCTTTTTAAATCTGCTACAATATTCTGTAAAGCTATATTCTCTTTTGCAGTAATGAGTTTATTATGAATTAAAGTAAATTCTATCTTATTCTTTGTAGTGAATGGCTTTAATAATTTATTTGATTTTATCTTATCTTTTTTTCTAGGTTTAAGTATTGGGTTATTACCAGGATGATCAGAATAGTATGGACCAGATAGCAAGTTGTTTGTACTAGCTAATCCATTAGTTCTCATTATTCTCGTTCTATCTATGGCATATAATATTCCTTCCCTGAATTCTTTAATTCCAATATTTTTACTATTGGCGTTTGAATTATAATTAAAGATAATTTTACATACATTTTGAGACCACATCTCTTCTACTACTATATTTGTTCCAGAAACATCTCCTAATGTATGTTTTGGAATATCATAAATAAAATTCTGATCCCCATTAGTTAAATCTTCAAATCTTTGTCTGGGAGAAAACATACTTGTAATTAAAATATTCACCATACCGGAAGGATGTATCTTTCGATGAAATTGGTTGCGTGACAATCTGATTTCATCTGCGTTCTCATCTATTTTATCACCAAAAGGACCACATCCATAATTAAGATCTCCTTTAGAATTATATGGGACAATAATTACTTTTATAAAGTCAAAATATAAATCATAAGCAACAGGATTTCCATCTAAATATAACGAAAGTATATTTCCATGTAACTCAACAGTTTTGACATACTTTAATAACTGAAATTCTATTGCTTTGTCAAATGAGTATTTATAGTCAATAGGTTTAATTGTATCCCCATTACTAAAATACCACTGCGGATCGCCTGATTGTGGTAATGTAATAGTCCATAGTGCATTTCCTCGTCCATCAATATTTTTTGATATCTTAACAAGGTCTTCTTCTAAAATCATCATATGAGAAGGAAGATAATCATCACCTAAATCAAATACAGTTTCATGAAACAAGGAATAAAAAGCTCGAGTCCACTTAGGGTGATTCTGTAATGAATATGGATAGAATGATTCTGGTAGAAAAACATCTGAATATTTTAATGTGTTATTTCTACTTTGTGATATTATCACCGAAAAGAGTAATACTATAAGTATGTTGAAACTAGCTTTCATATATTCCTTTCTATTATTCGTCGCTTAAGTAGCACCTAATTATATTTATTGATTCCAAAAGCGGATAAGATTTCTTATCATTTTTAAATTTAAATTTCTCTTGTAAAGCATATGCGATTTTTTTAAAATTGTCAGGAACTGGATGAAATAATGAAACATAAATCCAAATACCTACATATTTTCCGTCTCTTTTATCTTTTTCTGAGATTATGTTATCAGATATCCTTAATATACTCTTATCAGAAGTTGTAGGCAATAAATGTGTTTTCCCATGCTCTTTAGGTATTTGCTCAAAAAAATTAAAATCTGCTAATCCAAATAAAAATAACTTCAATTTAGTAATATCAATTCCATCATTACTAGCATTTATTCGTTTAACATCTTTAAGCACTTCATGGTAATCAAATTTATTTTCTTTTACAGATTTTATAAACATAGCCAATTCATTAGAGATTGAACCATTTAACAATTCTTCATAAATATTAATCCACTCCGTTAACAATTCTTCAGAATAAACACTCAAATCTTCATTCGTTGGATTTAGATATTCTTCAATAAATCTATTTCTCAAATCCTTAAACTTAGTGAATATGTTAGTATCAAGTTCTTGGTAAACTATATATCTATATATCAAATAATTATTGACGCTTGATAAATTATCTATAGTTTTCATTGGCCCATCTTTATCTAATGATGTAATATTGGAAATATCAGCTGTTTTAATCCTATATTCGTAATAATACAAAAGTATCTCTAGTTGAGAAATAAGAAAATAGTAGTTTCTACCATCGTCAAATAAATCTAAACCACTTAATTTAAAACCATCATTTGTTTTAATTAATTTAGCAAAATATTTGTCAATATCTTCACCTGAGTTCTTAATAACTAAAAATCTCACAATATCTGTGAAATCAACAATAGTATGGTTGTCATCAAGCTTAGATAATTCGAAATCTAATTTAACATAAGATAATTTATCTTCGAAGTATTCCATCAACAAATTAGAAACAAAGTATGCCTTTGTTTCATTCAATTTTAATATATTGTCATAAATTTGATTTGTTGAATCATACCTGCTATCAAGAAAGTAATCATAGTCGTCCAAATATGTTTGATAACTCAAAAATTTAGTTAAACTTTCTTTACATCCTTCAATATTTCTACGACTTAATTGATCCATTGCATTTAGAAAATGATACTGAAGTTCATGATATGAATCAATTGCAATATTAGAATTAATATAATCCCTTGCTATACTCAATGATTGATAGTAAAGGTAAGTCTCAAGAATTTCTTTTGAGTATTCTTCGTACGATTTACTTTCGATTTTCAATGTAACAATTGACTCAGATGAAAACAGAATACTAGTGATCATCATTATTGTCAAAAGTAAGATCGTTAGTTGCTTTTTAATTAGGGACACTATCATAGGTTATTTACAGTCGTAGTATCTTTCTAAATCATCAATGGCAATTAAAGCATAATGTTCATATCTCTTATCACACTTATCATTACCAACAAATGGTGTATGAATTTTTGCAATAAAATCTTTGAATCCATAATAAGCTTTCTCATTTATCGTATTTTCTATCACAGCAATATTTGCTCCTACACTAAGTACTTCCGTAGACAAAATTGGTTTATTTAATATTTGTTGTTTTTTGTATAATTGAGATATGCGATAGAAATAATTCGCTTTAAAAAATAGATAATCCGCCAAACAACAGTTATCTTTTTCTAAAGGAGATGTTCTGAGTTTCTCCATCATGCTAATGTAAAATATGAAATTATTAGCTAAAGAAATTCTTTCGCCTTCTTTTTCCAAATCATCTACTAGTTCTTCATCTGTTAATTGATCAATTCTAAAATAGTATGTTTGAATAAGGTCAAATAATAAAAAAAAGTCTGATCTAAAACTAAAATCATTTTCTTTTAACTCTTCCGCAACTGCAATTGCTTTATCCCATCTGTTATTTTCGATTTGGTTACATAGTTTATATTTGAGTTCTCTGTGCGGATCTGAATTTTGGATGCGATTTCTGCTAACCGGTCTAATTGTGTCAGATTCATCAACATAAAAACTTCTACTCTTTAAATAAATATCTAAACCTTGGTCTTCTCTATATGATTCTATCTGAAATTTCTCTCTTTTGGGGACATAGTCGTATGCACCAATTTCTACTTCAATATTAACATATTCTTCTTGCGGGCTTTGAGGTAAAAGTATACTACGAAATTTATTTCTAACAATATTTTCGCTTACAATTTCACCCGGGTAGAATTTTGTTTTGTCTTGTGATAGTAGTTTAATTCTACCATGTACTTGTCTTTCGTCATCACAATATATCTCACCAAAAAATGATGTCTTTCCTTTTCTAAACAATATGTAAATATTCAATTTGTTTTGGTTAATTTCCTTCCCAATTATTTTTAAACTACCATAAATCCAATTATTATATATATCCTGTTTGAATCCCACTGATCTAATTTTTTTTATTGAGAATTTCTGCCTGTCATTCGTTAATAGATCATATGGATTGAATTTAATTGTCTCCCAGCCGTACTCACTTCTATCCTTACCTGTATACTGAAATTTAAGTTCAGGCTGTGAACTTTTTGTTGAATCTATTTTGTTATATTTTTTTTCAGACAAAACAATTTTCTTATTATCGAAAATGTTCTTGAAGCAAGGAGTTTTGATTTCAATAGTGTTGTTATCAGAAATAACTGCTTTACATGTAACATTTTTTGTTTCTTCATAAGATCCATTTGTTGTTTCAATCTTTGCTCTAAAAGAAATATCTTTTGGAAAAATAAAAGACATGAAAGCTATAGTGACTATTAATTTAATTAACATCTTCTTCTAAAATTCTCTCTTTAAATAGTTTTATAAATTGTCTCGCTGGTATAACAGTTCTAAATCCAATTGATGTATATTGAAGATCCGAATCTACAAAAATAACACTTGAGGATGTAACATCAGAATACCCATCTGAAAAACTTCCACCCATGGCACAAGCAAGTTCTCTTAAGTTCATTTCATTTTCTACCCATTCACTCAGATTTCCGCTTGTATCATATAATCCAGATGATGATACAACTTGTTCAAAAGAAAATCCTTCACCATTATAAGAACCCACAGGTAGAACACCATTCTCACAATAATCGTCACTACCTTGAAAGTTTATGTAACTACAGTCAATATAGCCATCACATATTGGATTTGGATATTGACAGAGATTATTGCTGTCATAATCTACAATCGAATGTTCACTTTCAAAAGAATAGCCTGATGCGATAGTCCATTCAGCCATGGTAGGAAGCCTAAAACCAACTTTTTTTAAATTAATTGGGCCGAAATCATCATATACTTGTTGAAAAAAATCAATATCACTAACATTCACAGAACGATCATTACAAAATTCTCTTGCCTCATTAATCTTAATATCGTTTTTTGGATATTTACCAAAATAACCACCTGGAGTATTTAAAGCGGGAGAATCAAATTGTTCTGAAGTTATCTCGAACATATCAATATAGAATGCCCCTAATGTATCATTAGATTCTGGATAACCTACTATACTTGGTATGAATTGCATGCTATGAATGGGGAGAGTTTTTGCACAGAATTCAACTGAATCGCAAGCAGTATCTGCACACCAAATAAGAGTATATTGCAGTAAGTCTGCTATATCGTGGTCATCACTAAAATGTTCAATATAAAAATCGGAATCTACTATTTCATAATTATCAGTATTTTGATTGTGAACAACAGTACAATCAATAATGGTTTCATCGTAGCTCCATTCAATAAAAATCTCTGAAGAATTTAAGGGGATCCAATCGTAATTGATATTGGGGAAAGAAAAAGTTACTGTGTTAGAGTATACTGCTTCTGTTTTATGTTCGTTGCCAACTACTTTAATATGAAAATACACAGAATCATATAATCCCCCAATTTCGTCTTCGAATAAATAGTGTCCAGTCTCAGAATATTCTGAGACATATATAAAAGATGTGCTATCAAAACTATTCTTAGTTTCTAACAAAGTAAACTTCATAATTTCAAATGAAATGCTATCCACAATATTACTGAAATAAGTCTCAAATGGACAATCCCAATCCCATTCTAGTTTATAATCATTATAAGATGTCCTTTCTAATTCAAGATTGTCAACAGCTGGGAATCGATGATCAATTGAAGTATTACCAATATTAGATGAATTACCCATTGATGTTGTAAATTGGAACGAATATAAATATTCAGTGTTTGGGACAATATTTGTAGAATCAATATATATTGCATCTTCACTAATTGGAATTACAAACATATAATCAGGAATAGTATCATTTAGCATAATAATCTCTCTAAATACCATTAAACTATCAAATTCTACTTCTGACTTTTCTTCGATTGAAGCACTAATATTAATTCGGATTGAACTATCATCATAAGAAGTAATATTAACATACTCTAGAAAAATATCGTTATATGAATTAAATACATTTAGATTTGGATAGTCAACACATGAAACAATCAAAATTAAAATCGAATACGGAACTAACAATATTTTATGTGAATTCTTCATATCAGAACAAAATATACATTCCTAGATTAATAAGATATATAACTCCCAATATTATTAATTCACCGTTTAACATATCACTAGATTTTTTCATTTTTTCATGTGCTGTACTTGCTTTCTGGTAATAATCATTATACATTTGAGTTTGAGAATTTTCAGGTAGTTCTTTGTATAGTTTGCTATATTTATAATAATCGGAACGAGCACAATTGAAATCATAATAATTAAAACTACAGGAACTACTAAAATAAGCCCAAACTCCTGTTAATATCCAAGATGAAAACCAATGATCAAAGCTAGTTGAATAAAGTTCTCTTTGTTTACTACCAGGTATAAGCAAATGTTTACTATTATTATATAATCCTCTAACTGAATTTAGGTTGGTTTGTATTCTGCTTAGTTCTAAAACTTCACTATATTCAAGTGTTGTAAATTTGTTATACTTCATCATTTCTGTTTTAGAAATTTTCTTAATAATAGGATAGTATTTATCCAATTTAATAGTCAGCTTATGATTTTCTTCGTTTGTACCTTTCAAATTGATTAGGTCACTTAATTGATGTTTTCGATCTCCATCCCACTTTATATCTAAGTTTTCCATACTAATTTCTGGATCAATATGAATATTTCTATTAGTAAGCCCAAATCTGAATTTAATACTGTCCTTAACAAATTCAATTGGTGCATTCAGAAAATTAGAGTTTTCAAAAATTGTAATTGTCGTATCAAAAAATACTGGGTTAGAAAAAAATAAGTTTTCCTTAAAAACTAGATTATTGGGTTTACCAGTATCTAATTCAATTTTATTATGTTGAACATTCTTTTTATCTAAAATAGTATTTTCACCAAGATTAATCGTTAATGACACTTTGTCATATAATTTAGGGTCTTGATATTTAATTTTATTAACTCTTCTATCTATCAAGTTTTCATTATTACTACATAATTCACTTATGATATTTGTTAGATTAATTTTAAAATTATCAGGAATATTACTTATGTCATTATGATTGATAAATTTATCAATAGAAGGTTGTAGAATCAATTTTTTTGATTTATTTAAAGTAATTGATGTTATAAACAAATTATCTATATATAGTTTACCATTATTAGTTTTAAATTGTGCTTTATTATTATTCCAATTTTCATTATCCTTTATTGAAATATTCTTACTAACCATATCAAAATAAAACTTTTTCACTACGGTTCCTTGATATGATATTTTGTATTTTATGTTAACTTCCTCGTCAATTTCAAAATCAGGGGCATTTTTGTGTGTTTTTTTGATGTTTGAGATAAATGTTCTTAGATGGTCTTTACTAGTTGAGTGATGTTCTTCAAACCTCGCTTTTTCCTCTTCATTTTCAGTTGGATACAAAGACCATAAATATGCTTTGCAAATACACTCAAAGGCTTTTGAAAAATTCTCTTCTTCAAGATTATTAACATATTCTTCTGTTAGATCTTTGATTTTCTTTTTGATGTCTTTTGGAGTGTTAGAATAGTAATCATTTGCATTATACAAAAACGAGTGATAATCATCGGAATGCTGTTGCATAATTTCCTCAGAACAACTCATCGTTATAGATAATACAACCAAAAATAATATGAATTTAATTTTGTTCGGCATTTTACATAAATCGATTCAATCAACCTTTAATTAGTAATTTACAGATGCAAGCTTATCTTAAATTTACTTAATCTAATTAATGTATCCAAAAGTATTTGTTCAAATTTTCGTCAAATTTACACACATGGTATCCACTTTCGTGCAAATTAAAGTCAAAAAGTTTAAAATAATTGTCATCTAAAATAGTAACTGTCCACAGGCAAGCATTTTCTGCGATTTTGGATTTCACTCCCGCGTGTTTCATTCGTTGGTATGGTGATCTGTTTTGCTGGTAAGAATTTGGTCTTAACCTGTTAAAATAATACTCCCAAGCCGTTGTTTTGCCAATTAATTCACTTTTTGTTTTCCACTTTTCTATCTCCAAGAGTT
>JACNLC010000026.1 GCA_014381725.1 Fidelibacterota bacterium
GTTAGAACGCTTTGAAATTCAACAATCGAAAGGAAAACTAAAATGGCAACAAAATCGTGTCCGTATTGTGCGGAAGAAATAAATACAGAAGCAAAAAAATGTAAACACTGTGGTGAGTTTATTGATTCAGATTTACGAAGAGAGAAAAATGACGAAAAAAATGTAAATCAAAAGGTCGTAGTAGAACAAAAACGCGGTGGATTAATGACGACTTTAATAGTTTTGGCAATTATCGCGTTATTGGGTGCAATATTTGGTTTATAGGTAAATGAAACAAAATCCACAAGCCCGTTCAATGATTCCAATTTTAATAATATTGCTAATATTTATTGGAAACCAAATCGCTCAAAGTATCGGCTTTTATTCACATTTTTCATCATCTTATTTAGATGATTTAATTTGTTTCCCTATTGTATTTTTTATAATTCAATGGGTTCATAGGCAACTATATGATGTTAATTTTAAATTACCCGTTTTTCACCTTTTCATAGGGGTTCTTTTCTTTTCTATAATTTTTGAGATAATTCTTCCCCAGTTTTCAAATAAATACACTGGGGATTTTTATGACATCGGCTTTTATATTTTTGGTGCTATAATTTTCTACTTTATTAATACAAGTAATATACAAAGCGTTCTAACCCTCACTCCACCGGACAATTAAATTGAAAATTGACAATTTAGAATTGATAATTGAAGTCGCCGGTGAGTTTATTCGTAAATCTTAAATTGGGGTGAGTATGATAGAAATTAGATGTTTAAAATGTGGGACTAATCAAGAAGTTGAACCACCTCAACCAAATGATTCTTGTATTAATTGTGGTCATAATTTATCCAAGGGTAGTTGGATGAGAATTTCTGGTTATAGTAAAACAGAAGCCATAGTTGAAAAACTAATATTTACCTATGGCGGATTTTGGAGAAGGTTTGCCGCCTATGTTCTTGATAGTGTTCTCCTTCAATTTGTTATTTACATATTAGCACTTGTTTTTGGATTCGGCTTTTTTCTATCCGAAAGTGGTTTCGGTGAATTAACTGCAATGTGGATTATATTATCTATTTTATTACCTTGGATTTATTTTGCGGCTATGGAAAGTTCTGATACCCGTGCGACTGTTGGAAAATTAGCATTAGGTTTAATTGTTTCTGATTTGTCGGGAAAACAGATTTCTTTCGGCAGAGCTTCAGGTAGGTATTTTGGTAAAATACTTTCTGGAATTATTTTAGGGATTGGCTTTATTATGGCAGGGCTCACTGATAAAAAACAAGCTTTACACGACATTATAAGCGACTGTTTAGTAATTGATAGTAAGCATAAAAATGAATAGGCTTTCTAACCTCCAATCAACCTGACCTCGATTTATCGGGTCAGGTTATTTCATTCGTTGGGCGTCCACTTAACTAATCAATACAAGGGGAATAAAAATGGCATTAAAATTCAAGTGTAATCATTGCAATACTGAAATTATTTCAAAGTTTCTCAAAGTTGGTGATGAAGCAAAATGCAAGTTTTGTGGTAAAGTTTCAACAATTCCAGAAGATTCTGAAGGTGTTTCTGAATCACAGTTAAAAGAAGACCATACAATTAGCGATGTTTTTAATGGGAATGATTCAAAATTGTCACCATCAAAAAGTAATATTGATAAACCAAAGTCTAAATACCCCGCATTAAATACTATTTCTGGGATTTATCAATATTTGGCTATTTCGGTTGGTATTGGTTCAATAATTGGACTTTTCTATGGTCTTAATTTGATGACTCAATATGGTGGCAAGCCTGCTGGAATAGGCATAATTATTTATTCATTAATTGCAGGCCTGTTGGTTGTTATTTCATTTCTTGCTATTTCGGAAGGCATAAAACTTTTCATTTCAATCGAAAACAATACAAGTGAACAAAACAAATTACTTGGCAAACTTATTAACAAAATTAAGTAATGAAGTGGTCGCACAACCCTCACTCCACAGGACAGCTTAACTTGGCAGCGTAAGGCTGAAATCCTTTGGCAGTCTTAAATAATTTATGGCTGGTTGCTTCCTTCCGGTCTTTTCCGGTCACCCAAGATGTTTAAGGCCAAAACATCGCAGCCAGCCTTATCAATACTTAAACAGCTTAAACGTGAAAGGATAAACAAAGGATACAATATGAAACATACTATAATGATAGGATTAGTCTCTATAATAGTTTTGATTTTTGATGGATGTGCCACACCTGGTATGCCGGGATATATCAGTGATACTGTTTCTAATTTCGATGGTTCTAGACAGATAAATATGGACCCAGCTTGGTTATATAACAGTCCAATGACATTGGCACTATTCAAGAACTCAAAAATGCCAGACTCTACTATAGTTTTAATTGCAGGTGTAAAAGGAACACATAGTTTTTCAGAAGGTAAATCTCTACACTTTAACATCGACGGTAAATTAGAGAGTTTTAGTGCTATAGATAATATGACTGATATAGAAACTGCACCAGACTTTTATGGTAGCGGCGTTTATATTCAAGCATCAAGCTGGTCATCAAAACGTTATTTAATTACGAAAGATTTCCTAAGTCGTTTAATAAAGGCAGATGATGTTTGGGTAAGAATTGAATTGAGAAAGGACTTTGTTGAAGGACGGTTTTCTTCAGATGCACCAACCACTGCGAGACCATCCTTTAGAGACTTTTATGATAGAATAGAAAAATGGTGACTGTTTGCTATAAAAAAACACCTTACCCTCAAACAACCAAAGGATACAATTTGAAACACGTTATAATGATATTATTTCTGTTTATAGGAACTGTTTATTCATCAACAACAGATACAATAGATGTAGAGATTACAATGTCCGAACACGTAACGATAGAACAAAACTCTGCGGGATTGTTAGAAATATCATTACTTATGAAAAACCTAAATCTTAAAACAATAAAATATTTGTGGTATGAAATAGATGCATACAATAGGGTTGATGATGTTCTTACGCCATCTCCCGGTTATAATAACTGTAAAGGAACGGGTCCTGTTATGTATAACCAAACTCATTTAACGGGTGGTTGCACTTCATATTATGATAGTTATGTATCAGAAATAAAAGTTCGTATAACAAGGGTAGAGTATCTTGATGGGACCATTAACACGAACCCAACAGATTATTATACCTTTAATCGGGATATACAAAACAAAAAGTATTGGAAATGGTCAGACAAAAACAGAAAAGAGATGATAGAGAATGTTGATGCCATTGCCAAGAAGGATATAGAGGATACGAAGAAGTTTATAGAACAATATAAAAAAGATGAGATTACACGTTTATCGTTATTCATAGGTGCAGCACTAGTGATTAGCATTATTTTCTGGCAATAAAGATGGGATAAAAAAAGATGACTAACACTAAAAAACCCAATCCATTCTGGGACGATAGTATGACGGAAGAAGAAAAACTAAAACAGAAACAAATAAAAGATGGGAAACAAAGTTGGAGAGAGAAGAAGAAAAGGGATAAAGAAAAAGACATACTCAAAGTGAGGTATGAAAAACTGATTAAACAAAAAAAGGGAGAATAATGAAAGAATACACAATAGGTTTTATTGTTGGAATAATAATAACTATTGGTATCGTTATGTTTATAGGAACAAGGGAACCTACGTTTATTACTAGTGATGGACAACGGTGGATATTTAGTGGAGATTACGGACTAATTACAAGTAGAAATATGAGAGCGTTTGATACTGCAGCAGGTAAGGTATATACCATCGACAATGAAGTAATGAATGTTCTTGATTTTGGAACTAACACCATTCACAAAACAAAAATTAAAAACACCATTGGCCTTTCGTTACTAAAGGGGGCCAGGTAAAATAGCAGAAATAAAACACAAAGTAGATAAACTATTACAAAAAAAAGTGAAGGAGAATGAAATGAAAAAAACACTATTATTGTTTTGTCTTCTTATTTTTATTGGTTGCGAAAATTTATTAGAAAAAGAGAAGTGGAAAACAACCTATACCCAATCATCATTTGATGATTCTCAAACAGTTGTGGTTTCTTTAAAAGCTGAAAGTAAAATCAAAGGTTTTTTAGAATCTGCTTTACCTAAATTAATTTTTCGTTGTAAAGAAGGTTCTATCGAGATTTATATAAATGTTGGTGTGCAACAAGACGTAGAATACGATTTTGAAAATTCTACCGTAAGAATCAGGTATGATAAAGAACCTGCATTTCAAACAAAAATGGGGCATTCAACAAGTGGCGATGCTTTGTTTTTCAATAAACCTAAAGAAGTTCTACTGGAAATGGTAAAACACAAAACTATGATTTTTGGTTTTACACCATTCAATGCTTCACCAGTCCAGACCAGTTTTGATTTAATACAATTAAGAGAAAATATTCAACCATTGGTAAACGCTTGTTCTAATAAATAAATGAAAGGAAAATAAAATGTCAAAAAGTGTAGGTTATTATTATCATCCAGCAAATAATCATCCAACTGAAATATTTGAAGGCTTTTCTTGGCCTTGTTTAATTTTTGGGATTTTTTGGTATCTTTATAAAGGTATGTTTGCCTGGGCATTGATTGCATTTATAGCGGCTTGGTTTTCATTTGGTATTTCAATGTTGATCTTTCCTTTTTTTGGTAATAAACAACACAAGGACTCATTGCTGAAGAAAGGCTATTTAACAGAAAAGAAGAGTGAATAATTTGCCACTTAACCCCACTCCACCGGACAATTAAATTGAAAATTGACAATTTAGAATTGATAATTGAAGTCGCCGGTGATTTCAGCCGTTAGGGAGTTTATATTATGGCAAAATATTGGACAACAGAAGAAGCAATTTTATTAGATGATAAAGTTTCGATTGAAACCGATTCTTTACCTGTTGAAATCAAAGGTGATTTTGCTTCGATTAAAATAAATGAGTTTTGGCCTAATGTTAAAGTGGTTGGTCCTCAATGGGAAATGTGGCCAGGTGAAGATATAGTAAAAACAACTTTAACTTTAGTTGATTTAGAAAATTTTAATAATACAAACGATGATTTTTATTTGGATTCTGGCGATAAACCATTACGAATAATTGATTCAAATAATTATTCTTACAAATTACTAAATGCTAATAATGTTCCTTGCCCTGAAAAATATAGTTTTTTGTATGACACTAATATTGGTGGTTTTATAACACCTGAAACATGCTCTAGGGGTATAGTGGCTTTCCCAAAAATAAGTGAAAATTCACTTATATCAAGAATTTCATTAAAAAGTGCTTGCGAAGTTGATAAACAAAAGCGTAAAAAAGAACTGGGTGGTTTTTCAATTTCTAGGATAGAAAGTCAATGGTTAGAAATTAATATGATTGGCAACCTAAAATCAAAAAATAGAATCCCAAGATAAGGAGTATTATTTATGTTCAGGCAAATGTTCAGGCAAAAATGTAGTTGGTGCGATTGGACACACGACGGTAATTCAAAACATACTTACATACATCCAAATTATCCTGGTAATGTGTTTTATTCAAAAAAATGTGCTAACAGTTTCCTTGCTTATTATGGTGAAGAACCAGATGAATCTTATGAAAAACCCGAACACACAAGTCCACGTGGTGGTTTTTTTAGTAGACTTTTTAATCTAAATGTAAGGAATATTCGCATTAATGATAAGTATGACTGGAAAGGGAAAAAAATTAAATGATAAACAATAATAAACTACCTAACCCTCACTCCACCGGGCGGCTAAACTTGTGCGGTGAAAATTACGATGCCCCACATTCGTGGTTGTTTGTTTGTGGTATGATTGGTAGATTTTGGTACATAATTAATGCCTAGAGGAGAAACATATATCTGTCCAAAATGCAATAAAGAGGACCCAACATTTGTTCGGTATTGGAATGGTCAAGGTGATACAAGAGAGGCTGTAGAGTCAGGTGAGATTATTTATGCTGCTTGGGGACATAGAGATAATAAATACCATGTAGAATGGCACTGTATGGGATGTGACTATGAGTGGTGTGAGTCTAACCCCGATAATGGGAGTTATAGAGCAGATTACGTAAAAAATAACTTTTTAGTTACCCCTAAACCAACTCATTAGTCTCGGATATATGTAAAATATTCCCAATGATTAACTGCATCACATCCTTATTTCTAATACTCTCAATTTCTTACTCCCAAGAGACTATCGGAGATGGACTCACAGGCCAACCCCTTCTTGACTATGTAGTAACCAATTATAAAACATCCACCACATTAGGATATACGGATGCCCGAGATGTGCTTTATGGAACGATTGATCTAAAAGAAAACAACCAACTCTCATGTGTCTATACTGGATACACGATCACATTAGATACGACCCAAGACCCAAGCACAAATGCGTACAACCAAGGGATTAATTGTGAGCATACTTGGCCCCAAAGTATGGGTGCTGGAGATGAACCACAGAAGAGTGACATGCATCATTTGTTTCCCTGTAAGTCCAATGTGAACTCATCCCGTGGAAATGATCCGTATGCAGAGATTCCTGATTCAGAGACAGACACTTGGTATCGGAACGATTATTCACAAGAGACAATCCCCACAGAATACATAGATGAGTTTGCTGAGAAGTTTAACCCGGACGATCCAAACGATGAAACCTTTGAACCAAGGGAAGACCATAAGGGGGATGCAGCAAGAGCTGTATTTTATTTCTTTGCCATGTATAACGATGTTGCAGATACAAATTTCTGGAATGAGCAAAGAGATGTTTTATTGGACTGGCATTATTACGATGAAGTAGACACTTGGGAATTAGATAGAACTTGGGAAATTGCATCCTATCAAGAGAACCAACCCAACCCATTTGTATTAGACTCTTCTCTTGTCCGAAGAATCTGGTATATGGAAGATAGCGGAACAGATACGAGCACAATTGATACATTGGATTATCATCTTGTTATAAATGAGATTATGCAGAACCCTTCTGCTGTTAGCGATGCAAATGGAGAATGGTTTGAGATTATAAACGCTTCAATGGATACGATTGACTTAAATGGTTTTATAATCAAAGACGATGGTTCAGATTCACATACGATTTCATCAAGCGTAACTGTTATGCCTTACTCTTATGCGGTTTTAGGTAGAAATGCAGATGTGAATACTAACGGCGGCGTAGCCCTTGATTACGAATATTCTGGCTTTACGCTCGGAAATAGTGATGATGAAGTTATTCTAATTGATCCATACGGGAATACGATTGATAGTGTTGCCTATGATGGTGGTGCTGAATGGCCAGATCCAACGGGTGCTTCTATGGCTTTACTTGAGATTAGCCTTGATAACACTATTGGAAGTAACTGGGTTGAGTATGACTCACTGACCTATGGTGATGGGGATTATGGAACTCCTGGCGAAGAAAACTTTCCAGTAGAAATAGAATGGGACTTTAGTTTAAGTGAACCAGTCTTAGAGATTATTCATGTAGATAATCCTGACGATGATGGAGAGTATGTATTTCCAGAAGAATGGAACCCATCTGATACTCTGATAATAAAGATGGAACTCTGTAATAATACTGATTTTGATTTTTTGTACTACCCCGGGGCTGTTTTGGAATCTTTAAATTCGTATAATGTTCAAATCCTTAACCCTGAATTTTGGTTTTATGGGATGTTTGCAAATACTTGTGACTCAGTTCAGTGGCAAGTTATTGCACCTGGGGATTATGTTTGGGAGCATGACAAGGAATTTCTTGCGTATTCGCAGGCATTAAATTGTGAAAATTTCAGCCCAGATCATTGTTTTGAGAGTGATTCGGTACTGTTCTCTGTATGGCTGTCTGGTGCTTTACTCTCAATAGATGAAAAGGTTCTTCCCGCAAAATATTCTTTACATCAAAACTTCCCTAATCCCTTTAATCCAATTACAACGATTGTGTATGAATTACCAAAAGACTCATTCGTAAGTATTCGTATATTTGACCTGAATGGACGCTTGGTGAATACACTTGTCAATCAAGAACAAACCGCTGGATACAAGGCAATTAAGTGGGCTGGTGTGGATGGTAACGGCAAGTCTGTATCAGCAGGGGTTTATCTGTATGTGATTCAGGCTGGAGATTTTAGACAAGTTAAGAAAATGGTGTTGTTAAAATAAAAAAGGGAATCAAAATGAAAAAAATAACGATAATATTATTGACTATTATAGCACAGCAAGGTTTTTCCCAAACTGATAAAATGTTTATTGGAGATGTTAACGATCTAGGCAAGGAAAAGAGTAAAAAAGGATCTTTAAAAACTGTAGAAAAAGTTCTTTTTTCAGATTCTTGGATAGTATACGGTAAATACATTGGAGTAGATTGGGATACAGGAGACATAAATTTCATCGGTAATGATGGTAAACTATACAGTTCACCTGAGCATGTTCAGTATATTAAAAATTTTAAAGGCGAGTACCATTTACAAAATGTTGTTTTAAAAACTCTTCGAATGAAAAAAAGGGCTCTGTATGAAAAATTGCTTGTTGAGCAGTGTGATAGTAACAAAAACTTACGTGCTATGGTCATTCCTTTTAAAAATGATTTATATGGTATTACAGAAGGAGTAGAAGAGTTCTTAGTTGAAGGTTGTTATCAATTAGTTAAAAATGAATTAGGTTTAGAGTATTTACATAATAACGAATTAGAAATCAATGACTATGCTTTAAACGAGATATCAAAGAATTTAAATATAGACTATATCTTTTACGGATTTATTGATTCCTATGATATCCCTTTTACATATGCAAGTACTGCACCAAATGCAGGTATTCAAACAGTTTCAATAAATAAAACATCATTAGACTGGTCTACTGCTTTACTCATATCTGTAGTAAATAATATGGTTGTCGAAAGTGAGCAACGAAAAAGAAAAATCGCAGTATTAACTGCAGGATCATATGTGTCCTGTACATACTTTAGCATTAATGCCAAAACAGGTGATAAAAGGTATTTAATGAGAAATAAGACAATTATGAAAAAAGGCGGTTAGTTCGACGCAAATAATTAAAATGACTGGCAACAGATATAACGTACACCCCAAAACAATCGAATCAGCCGTAGAAATTCTGATGGAATCTTTATCTACTGACCAATTGAATCAAATAAAACAATTAGAAGAAGATGACCTATGGGAAGTTCACATGAGTTTAGGGCAAGGGATTCGTAATAGCATGGGGCTTTGGGGAATTAACAAAGAGCTTTTGAAATCCTGTGGCAGTGAAGACATGCACCCAGATGATGCGTCTTCTGCTATTGTTAAATTTGTTTGGTTGAAGTTGAGGCATGAGATAAAATAAAGGAGTAATGAAATGAAGAAACAAATACAAACAATTTTAATCATTTTTGGGTTAGTTGCATTTTGGAGCTGTGAAGAAGCAACCAAACCGGACACCTCTGCACCCACTGTGGTAATTACCTCACCTGTTGAGGATGCAACACTTTCGAGCGCCACAACCATACGAGTAGATGCAAACG
>JACNLC010000020.1 GCA_014381725.1 Fidelibacterota bacterium
TCGCCATAGTTTCGCTACACATTTACTAGAAAATGGTTATAATATTCGAACCATACAGGAATTGTTGGGACATAAAAAATTGGAAACAACAATGATTTATACCCATGTTTTACATAATGGCCCCCTTTGTGTTAAAAGTCCTGGGGATACATTATGACCAAATTTTCAAATTCTTGTTATACTGCAAAAAATAGCCGTATAACGGGAAACGAAAAAACAAAGAATACTGTCGTAAGTGCAGTGTTAATGAATAGTTACAAAGAAAATAGAGATATATTTCAATCCGTATATACTGCACAAAACCGCAGTATAACAAGAATCGGGTTGCAGTATATACAGGGTTAGATTTCATTTATGAATTATGCACTTTATATAAACGGTATTTTTGAAAGTGTTTTGACAGAAATCGTCACAGCACAAAAAAATAATGACAACCTTATTTGTTATCTTCAACCCTACAAATCACACAAGATAAATTGGAAAAATTCTGTATTACCAACTGAACAAAACCCGATCACTTTATATATATCGACAACAGATTCATTGCCAATTGTTACTTATAAAGCCAAAATTGTAGGTTGGGAAAACAAAAACGAAATTAATGAAGCAAGGCGTGAATTTTTAGATAATCATATTATGAAGTTTCAAAAAGGTGAAACAGAAATTTATGAGAAGGGTGTGAACTTAATTTCAATTATTGAATTACAGAAAGTCCAAATCCCGTTGTCAGTTCAAAACTTCACTAAAATTGATGACAACAAACCTTTAAAAACAAGGACGAGAGCAGGTGGTTGGTCATATGTAAATACTTTACCAAATTGGGTAAATGAATCGAAAGAAAGTATTTTCGCTGACGATTTTAATAAATCTATAAATTCTGAAATTGAAGAATCTTTTAAGGATTCTAATGAAACGAGAGAAAATCGGCTTAAAACTGCCTCAAAAAAACCTGAAATAATTCAAATTATTCAGCGTGGTTTTCGTAGAAATCCTGATGTAATTATAACTGTGCTAAAAAGAGCAAATGGTGTATGCGAAAAATGTAATCAAAATGCTCCATTCAAAAGAGCGAAGGATAATTCACCATATTTGGAAGTTCACCATAAAATAATGTTGTCAGAAGATGGTGAAGATACAGTCGATAATGCAATCGCAGTTTGTCCAAACTGTCATAAAGAATTGCATTATGGGGTAAGAAATAATGAAATATAACCCTCACCGGACGGTTAATGCTGGCAGCGAAAATTACGATACCCCACTTCGCGGTTTTGTTTGCTTTTTACATGTTCTTATCCTAAATTCTCGACGTGTTTTTACGAATTATTACCGAACGCTAGATTCACTACTCATGACGACAATTAGCCAGTGAGTTAATGACAATTATTAAGGAGTTATAAATGAAAATAGGAAGATTTCTTTTGATGTTGGCATTTCCCATACTAATGCTATCTCAAGATGTAAAGTATAATTTCATCTCACCAAAAAATACGTTTATACTGATTATTGATAAGAGTGGTAGTATGTCAGGATCTGCCATTAAGGACACCAAAATAGGCGCCTTGAATTTTGTTTCACAAATGAGAAAAGGTGATAATGCTGCATTAATCACTTTTAGTGATGATATATCTGTAAATGTGCCTATTACGTCCAATCACAGTGAACTAAAAAGAGGTATAAATAGTATCTCTACTGGTGGCTCTACGAAACTGTATGATGCATTAGCTGTAGGTGCAAAGCAACTAATAACTGATTCAGACAGGCGAATTATTGTTTACCTTACTGATGGGAAAGATAATGGTAGTAATTTTGGAGTTAGAAACTTGGAATCTATGTTCCAAGGAGAAAATATTTTTATTTATGGTATAGGTGTTGGCAATGTTGATGTTAATTCATTGCAGAATATCAGTGATATAACTGGAGGTAAGTTTCATACTATATCATCCAATAACACAGGAAAGTTATCGTCTATATATTCAGACGTCCTTACATCTTTTTACACCAATCATACTAAGAATGTTACGAAAAAGGGTGCATTGATTGTTAAATCAATTCCTGTGGGAAAAGTTGTTAGGATGAATGGAAAAAATGCTGGAGTAACTCCCCTAAAAGTTTCAAATCTCTCTCCAGGGGAAAAGAATGTTGAAGTTTATTTTGACAATGACAAAATTTGGAAAAAAGAAATTGAAATTAAAGGTGGATATACAGCATCAGTTCGTGCAAGAGAACAAGATGCATTGAAAAACCTATGGATAATTTCTAAACCTCACGGTGCTTCGGTTTTTATTGATGGTGAATATGTTGGGTATACCAGCAATGAGATTGTTAAGACAAAGAAAAAGCGGTGGTATAAAAAAGTAGTATCTAATGACAAAGAACTTAAAATAATTGGTATAAAACCAGGCATCCTTAAGATTGAAATTATCGGATTCCCAGATTTTGATTATGGACCTGATCAGAAAATGTCTATTGATTATCTTTTTGAAGATGACGACATTCTGTCCATGGATATTTTTAAAAATAAGGTTAAGAATAAAAAAGGTAAAACATTATCAGGAAAACAGAGAGCAGATATTTTTGATTTCTAGTTAACTAACAAAGGAAAAACACAATGAAAAAGCAAATAACAACCATGATGGCAATCTTATTGTTAATAGGATGTGCTTCAGCACCGAAAAGACTGGTTACCCCTGCTTCAGATGAATACACAATATACGCCAGAGGTCTTTCAACAGACCAAGAGATCGAGGAAGAAGCAGATCGTGCCGCGAACCTTAATGCACGCGAAGAGCTAAGTGCCTCAATAGAGTCACATATTAAATCGCTAACCAAAAGAGCGCGTGAACAAATCGGTTTAGGGAAAGATGCTGAATTAAATAGTCAGTTTAGTGTAGCAATAAAGTCCACCGTCAATGAGGCATTAGGATTTTCGGTGCCGTTTAAAACAGCCGAAACACGATGGGTTAAAAGATTGAATGCATTTAGAGCTGAAGTTATCTATAAAGTAGATATAGGCCCTTTAAATCAAAGAATGCTTGAGAATATAAAACAACGAAAAAACCTATATGAGCGTTTTAGAACCAGCGAATTATTCAACGAACTTGAAGAAGAAATTGATAAAGAAGAATCAAAGTAAATAATATATGGTAGTAGGATTGGCTTTGTTTCGAGTAAAAATTCTCTGGATTATACTGGGAGCATTTCTCCTTTCCCAAAATAGCAATACAGACTACCCGGACTGGTTTCTAAATCCACCGCAAGGTGAGTACACTGTTGGTTTATCTAAAAATGTATCAAAGAAGTCAGTTTCAAAAAAGGAAGCATATCTTGATGCACTGGTGATTAATGAAATGTATCATAATGGTGCTATTATGACAAATATGATTGCTTCCCGGTCAAAGCTTGCTGATTCTTTAGGGCTCAGTTTGGGTAGTCAAATTATGTTGCCTGATGGGGTGACTCTCATTAGGCAACACACAATTGGGGATCTGTATTGCGCTCTTTTTTCATTCGATTATGGTAAAGAAAGTGTTAAAAGAAAACAAATGAAAATTGGGAAAGATAGAATTAAGGCTATTGGCAAACAGACGATTCATCCTGATCGTATTTTTGAATCATGGGCTTCTGCGGAAATAGAGGCGTTTAAGGAATTATCAATGATTAAAATTAGCAAGATTCAGTCAATTACTAAAAAAAGTGGAAAAAAGCTAGAAAGTTTAATTTATTTACGGAGCAGTTCTAAATTTTCTAATGCCAAAATTGTACGCAGATGGATAAAAAATAATGTAGCTCATGTTGAAGTATCAGATTCATATTAAGTGTATTACATTTTTCATTCTGTTGTTTTTGGTTGGCTGTGCCGGAACCCACAAAACTAAACCAACACCAAAGAAAAATCTTTTTTCAGATCCTGAGATAGCAGCATTTATGGAAGACGAAGAGTTTGATATCATGGGGCAGAATTCTAGAATAATTTTGCGAAACAACCGAAAGGAAAGACCGCCATGGGCTACAAAGATATTTTTACCCGGTGAGTATGGCAACCATCATATTGCAAGAATGGATTATGATATAATTGGAAAAAGAAAAATGCAAGAGGTTGCTGATTCTCTTAGAGACAAATTAAGGGAAAAATTGGGTGGTGATATAAGTACCAATGTAGAACAAGAAACAAGAGACAGTATTTTTACAAAAATAGTTATTCATGGTAACCGGAAATCCTCGACTTACGACCATATTACCACCGTATTGAGCAGACACTATTCAAATGTAATCTTCGACGGAGTTTATGATAAAAGTGATATATGGGTGGATACAAATGGAGATACTCTTTGGTATTTAATCACATTTAATAAAACAAAATATCTCAAAGAAGAACAAGAGCGAATTGTTAGTGAAATTAAAAAAGCAGGTGAACAGGCATATCTATATCTAAAGAATGCATTCAATGCATTGAACCAAAGATCAGACATGGAAGCAGCTCTAACGTATTTGGGAATAGCAAGCTACCATATTAGCAAGGGGGGCGGGAGTGCTTACAAACCTGATTTATTTCATAAAGGAAACGATCAAAATTTGTTGGTTCAACGACATTCTTTGATCAAAGAAATTGATAAAAATATAGGAATAAGCATTAGAAACAATCCAACCGATAAATTTGCAACAAGGGCAAAATCCTTTAGAGCAGAAATTTATACCACTAATCTCAAAAACTATAATTTAAATAAAGTACAATTAAGAATTAATGCAAATCCTGACATTTTAAATTTCCCATCCGAAATTGACTTGGATGCGGGTGGGGAGGCCATGATTGAATTTGAGCCCCAAACGAATAGTTTTGATAGGTCTGATTTAGTTATTATAACCTTTGATGTAATATCCGAAATGATACCGGATAAGGAATGGTATAAAAGTGATGACTATACTGATTTACTTAAAGAATTACCCAGGTTAGAATTCAAGATAATGACAAAAGAGTTCTCGCCTTTACAAACTTGGGCATTTATTCATTCAGTTTTACCGGATACTTTAAATAAGAATGCTGATGAGTTACAGAGCACCTTACAAAGAAGATTAGGAAAACATTCTGATTATTTCAATGTGATTTCCAGGAATGATTGGCCGATTAATTATAATAGGGCTCGAGATTATAAATCAGAGAAAATCCAATTTAATGATTTAAAAATTGGTGAAAAGAAAGATATTCAAAACCATGATATTGATATGGTGGTATCTATTAGTAATGATGGAAATAACGGATATACTATTATTCTTGAAGGGTCAATGCCGAAACATAGCGGAAAACCATCAGTATCATTAAGTGGAATTCGTTTTACGGATATAAAAAAGAATTTTGAACCATTGGTTGAAAAATTTATAAACGATAATTTTCAACGAAAAATTCAATTAACTAATCCCGTTATAAATAAAAATAATGATATTAATTTTCGCTTAAATGGTAAAAGTATTAGACCAACAAAAAATACAAATGATATATTTGAGTTTAGTGGTATATCACGCTTTAACGGGCATACACTGGTCGCAAAAAGCCAGGGGTATCGCAAACAGGCGTTTACAATAAATGGAGATAGATATTATCTGCCATCATTGTCAAAAAATCCTCCTACAAAATTTCTAATGAAGAAGTTGGAACCTATTCAAGGAACATTAATAGTAAGTGTACTTGATTCTCTTACAGGTGAACCTATTCGTTATGGCGGAAGAGGAGAAGGATCTGCACCCATAATAAAAGCTAGAAAATGGTATGGTTTTTTTCCTAATCCGTTTCACAGTGTTGTTTCAGATGATAACTACCAAGGAACATTTAAATTAAAAAAACTAGGTAAATATTATGTATCTGTTACAAAACAATTTTATGGAACACCTTTCCCTAAAATTGTTACAGTATATGATGATGAGGATTTTGATAATAAACAATTTAATAATATACGATTTACATTGGAAAAACAACCGATAGGACCAGCCATAGCCAAGTCATTTGTAGTTCCGGGTTGGGGGCAATGGAGTCTCGGTAAGAAGACACAAGGTATAAGTTATTTTACAGGTGCATTGGTTTTAGCTTCCTGGGGGGGAGTCCAGTATTATAAGTATTTAGATGAAGTGGAAATATATAACGCTTTAAAAGTTGATTATTTGAATTCAAATGAAAATTGGGAAATATTAGAAAATGATTTAGAGTTATCAAAAGAAAAATTAATAAATCATAGAAATCAAGTTTATGGTTCCCTGACATCTTTTGGACTTGTTTGGGGTTTTAATTTATTTACGGTTACCTGGTAATTAGAAAATGAAAATACAGTCCAAAATTTCGTTTATCTTCTTAACTATGATACTTATGTTATTAATGTCTTGTTTAGATGAACCGGATTATTTGGATACTATAAAATCTGATTTTCCTGAACCATCAAATATTTGGATTGAACAACTTGACGCATTTTCATTAAGAATAAACTGGAAAGTTCCAAAAGAAAACTATGATTTAGCAGACGGTTTTATTATTGAAACTTTTTCTATGGATGAGGAGAATGTTGGAACGGAATTTGATTCATTAATAGTGGTAGAAAATAATTATCGGAAATTAATTTTATCTCTTTCAGATTCAGGGTTGACAGTGCTTCCGGAAGAAAATGATTCAATTCCATTTATTATTATAGATGATTCCGCTTCCTTTAAACTGTATAATTACTATCGAATTACGATTATTAATGATGAGGTTGAATCTTATTCTGTTTCAAGTGATAGCGGTTTTTACTTTGACTTACTATCCCCGGACAATTTCACTATTGACCAATTAAACGATTATCAATTGGAATTATCATGGAATAATTCAATATTTTCAGACGGATATACCATTGAACGCATCCTAACAGGCGAAAATGATTCTACTGTATTTTATACAACAGATAGTACTTTGACTGATTCGAGTTATAATCCAAGCAATACTATTCTCGCTGATTCTTTAACTGTAGATGGACTGCAGCCAAACAAAGACTATACATATTTTATTTCTGCTTATGCAGAAAAAAATGGTTACCCGAAAAGAAAATCGGAGACAATAACAAGCACAGGCACATTGAGTTTAACAGCACCTATAATAACCGATTCCATTGCTCTAAATATAAATTCCATCCGATTATACATTTCAGATAACAATTTTAATGATAAGTTTGACACGTTATTCGTTCTAAAGAAAGATAATCTTGCTTGGGAATGTGTTGATACTTTACAAATTAATTCATTAAACCAGATAAAATTCAATGGCCAATATTTGGTTGATGTTCAAACAAGTGCAAATGCAGATTTCAAACTGGTGGTGAAAGGGAAAATAAATGCTTTAGCTTCAAATATTGTTACTGAAACACCTTTAGCTCTGGCAGGATTCACCTTTGTAGAAGGTGGAAATTTCATATATAGTGTAACAGATAATGATACAAATATTACATCTTTTTACATATCTAATTATGAATTTACAGGAATTGATAATTTCCCATCTGAAAAAGGAAATTTCCCTGAAGACAATATAAGTTGGGTAGATGCTGTCTTGATTTGTTCAACGCTGAATAATCAATATGAAAATGAATATTCTTTTAGATTGCCCTCAGAAGAAGAATGGGAATATGCAGCTAGTTGGGATATTTTTTTATTACAAGGGTTTGATTATCCTTGGCAAAGTAACAGTATTTCAGGAGATAATGCCAACTACATGAACAGTGGTGATCCATTTGACAACGGAATAACGCCAACTGGGTATTATAACGGTAGCAATGTTACAATTGACAGTTTTAGTCCTTTCGGTGTTTATGATATGGGAGGGAATATTTTAGAATGGTGTGGAAATGGAAATCTCAATGATGATTTGAATGAAATTAGCGGAAGTAGTTATATAGGCAATGATTCTGTAAAACCTATGCGTGGTGGAGGCTATTGGCATTCACCAAATGATTTAAAAGCAACAGAACTTTTTTCGTATGGGCCTGAAATACATGTGTCGGGTTTTGGATTAAGAATAGTAATGGAGAAGCAATAATGAAATTTTATAAATATAACATAGCAATATTAACAGGAATTATTCTCATGATGATATCCGGCTGTGCAACAACATACACTGTCCATTTGATTGACGAAGAAAGCCAAAAACCGGCTCCAAATATTCCTATAGAAATACTGGATGAAAATGGAAGAGATCAGTTAAAAAGTGATGAGTCTAATGCAGAAGGTCAATATATAATTTATTTAAAAACAATCCCCGGTGACAGTTTTAAAATTGAGATAAAGGGTGATGATTATTTTGAAATAAATGAATGGATAACAACCCCCGGTAAAAGTGCAGAAAGTCGATTCATTCTAGAAAAACGCCTTACAATTATCAAGGGATATGTTAATGAAACAGAGGAATACGGAGCTAAAGGTATTGGAGGGGTTGAAGTTAAAATTAAATACATTGTAAAGGCAGAAACAGATACAACTGGTATGTTTAAATTAAAGTCAAATAAACTAATGAGGAATAAGGACTACACAATTTATGTTAATGATAAAGATGGAAAATATAAAGAAGGAACTACAAATATTAGGCCAAAAATTAATGAAACAAATCAGCTTACTGCTGCAGTTATCCTGGAACGGAAGGTTAAAGAGAAAGTAATAATTGATACTACTGGTGGCGAAGACACAGAAATCCCCCAAAATGGCGATGGTGTCACAACCGGCACTAAAAATAACCAATCGAAATGGAGAGCTTTTGATGGAAATAATCCACGAACAAAAATGGGAAGTAGTGAATTATTTCAGAATAAACCATTGCAGAACGAACAGTGGACCACAGTTTGGATGAAATCAACTGTTGATTTAACGTCGGAAAACAATGGATTAACTGTTACTACATCGAATAAGATATTAGAATGTTGGATCGGTGATAGCAAAATTAAAGACGTAAAACATAATAAAGACAAGTGGGAAGTTAAATTTAATGAATCAGATAGTATCGATGGTAAGAGGATTTTTATTAAGTTTAAAATAAAGAATCCTCTTGTTTTTACATCGATCGAAATTAAATAACTGCTAAAGACTGGACTTGCTACATTTTGACGGACACCCCAAGAAGTCATAAATTCAGACATGGAG
>JACNLC010000057.1 GCA_014381725.1 Fidelibacterota bacterium
ATCCGTTTAATCCGAGTACAACAATTAGCTATGCGGTAGAGACAAACGGCCGTTTATCTCTACAAATTTACAACATTACTGGTCAATTGATAGAAACATTGGTAAACGAGCAAGTAGAAGCTGGTTATCATACTGTAGTTTGGTTTGCAGAAAATCAACCATCTGGAATATATTTCGCAAAATTAGTAGCTGGAGATTTTACTAAAACTCAAAAATTAGTTTTACTTAAATAAACGAGTTAAATCAGAAAGTTTGAAAGGTAGCAACTGGTTACCAATTTTTCAATTTCTTTTTATGAACTTTCCCGCCATTTAAGTTAGTTTGTTTTTAAACAACTATATTGCCTAAATTGAATGTTTAATAAAATGAATAAATTGTACAATATGAAACTATTATATCAATTAACTGCTATCTTCTTCATAATGATGATTGCTGTAGGGCGAAATACTGAAAATACTACAAATGCTTCATCAAACCAAATTACTGGAATTGTATTAGATTTAAAAACTGGTGAACCATTAATTGGTGTAAATGTTCTAATAAAGGACTCATTCATCGGTACTGCAACAGATAATTTTGGAAGATTCGTAATCTCCGATCTGCGAAATGGTAAATACGATTTAGTAATCAGTATGATTGGATATCGAAAGAAAAATATCCGTGGTATCGTGGTGAATGGAATAAGCGAATTACTCGAAGTACAATTAAAACAAGATGTGCTATCATCTCCTCAAGTAGTTGTAACTACCTCACGAAAAGAACAGGATATAATGGAATCTCCCTTATCTATTGTTGCCATTGGAATTCGTGATATTCAAGAAAAAGGTGCAATAAATCTTAAAGAAGTATTGCCTTATGAAGCCGGAGTTAATACAGTTAATGGTCAGCTAAATATTCGTGGTGCTTCTGGTTATACAATGGGAGCTGGTGAACGGTCGTTAATGTTATTGGATGGGATTCCATTACTTGGGAGTGCCTCCGGAAATATCAGTTGGTCCATTGTTCCAACTTCCGAAATTGAACGAGTAGAGATAGTTAAATCTGGAGGGTCTGCACTATATGGCTCAAGTGCATTAGGTGGAGTGCTGAATATTATTACCAGAAATGCACCTCCAAAACAAGAAACAAAAGTCAGATTCAAAATTGGGCAATATAGCCATCCTAAATTTGAACAGTGGCAGTGGAGAGAAAATCCCGGAATGTTCTACACAACAGAATTGACTCACGCTACTCCATTTGGTCCACATAGTATTTGGGTTAGATTACAGAAATCAGAAACCGATGGATATACTCAGCTTGGATGGGCAAATTCTTACAACATTACAGGGAAATTAAAACTTAATTATAGCAATAAATACAGTGCCTCAGTATATGCAAATTATTTTTCTGATAAAGAGGGTATTGGCACACAATGGAAATCTCCAGCAGATCCATTTGAATCTCCAAACGGTTATGAAAATGATTATGGAATTGGCAATAAATTAAACCTAAATGGATTTTTTAATTACATATACTCACAAAATGTAGTGATGAAAGTGCGTGGAGCTTTGTACGATGTGTATTGGAGAAATTATTCAGAAACCAATACTGATTTCTCTCGAGAAAAAAAATATTATGGAGAAGTACAATTCACTACCTCCTTATTACGGTTTATGAATACTATTTATGGACTTGCAATTCAATCGGCTAATATTAACTCAAAATTATTTGGAGATCACCAAAGCAATTCTGGTTCTATATACTTGTTATCTCAGATTAAAATTCCAGGTGGAATCACAATTTCAACAGGTGGAAGATGGGAAAACTATTTTGTGGATGACGAAGTTCTTGATCAATCTTTTGCACCTCAATTTGCCGTAAATTTGAAGTTTAATGAATGGATGGCACTTAGGTCGTCAGTGAGTTACGGATTTAGAGTCCCTACGATAGCAGAATTATTTACTGAGTCTAAATTGGGTGTTTTCGAGGTGAAGCCAAATCCAGATTTGGTTGCTGAAAAGAGTTTTTCTTATGAAGCAGGAAGCACAGTAAAACTTTTATCCGAAAAGGGATTTGGATTAACAGTAGATGGTAATGTATTTCAGTATAATTACGAAAATTTGGTTGAACCAACTCCAGATGAAACTGGCATAATTCATTTTGAAAATATTCGAGATGCCAGAATAACCGGAGCAGAAATTGGTTTAAAAGCAGGTTTGTTGAACAATCATTTGTTATTGCAATCGGCTTATACTTATTTAGATCCTGTGGAAGTTAATTCATCCGGAGAAGTGATAGATACTTTAGCATACCGTTTTCGACATACTTTTGTGAGTTCGATATCAGCATATTGGGAAGTTCTAACGGCATCTATCGAATACCGTTACTCCAGCAGAATGGAAAAAGTTGGTATTTTCCAGGAAAATAAAGAAACTGGTCAAGATAAACGAGTACCAATTAGAGTGTGGAATGCAAGTGTTGGTTACAAATTAAGAGATTGGCAATACTTACTAAGAATTGAGAATATTTTTCAATATTATTATGTGGAGCTCGAACGAAACATGGGCGAAGAACGGAATTTTTCTATAACAATAACTAAGATATTTTAAATTATGAAGAAACGAACTTTATTAATTATTGTAGCTGTTATACCATTAATTTTCTTTTTAGATAATTGCGAAACACCAGTAGGTTTAGAGGATGTTTCAGGGATTGAAGGTACAATCATATTTAATGGCAGTTGGCCCAGTGGCATTACGGCCGCCGCACCAGTTGTTTTCGATTCAACATTTGGGACTTTAATTGCACTTGGAGATCCTGTGATTAGAGATACAACAGATGAAGTTTTCAGTGAATATTCGTATTTTATACAGTTATCCCCTGGAGATTATTGTCTTATTACACTAGGACTTTCTGGAATAGAACCGGCATATTTTGCAGCAAATGTAGAAACTTATATGGAAGATGCCAATAATGGTGGAATTTTACCATTAGAATTTTTGGAAAATCCGTTAGATACAATAGAATCAAACTGGGAGCCGTTTACTGTTACAGAAAAAGAAATAACTACATTTGATAAGGAAGTTAATTTTACTGGTATTCAAGGAAATATATTTTTTGATGTTGATGAATGGCCAGAAGATATTACTGCGGTTACAACAGTAGTATTTGACAAAAAATATCCTGTTGGAGAAATGTTAGCTTATGGTATGCCAATAGAAAGTGGTGTTAGTAGTAGCTATTATTTTCTGCAACTCAACTCCGGAGAATATTATAAAACTATTTTTGGTTTACAAGATGTTGAACCGGCATTTTTTGTTGCAAATCTTGACTCATTCCTAGAAATGTCATCAAAGCCATTTGTTGATTTGCTTTATGATGGATATTTTGATGTATCATGGAGACCAGATACTGTTATAACTGGTGAAATTATAACAATTAATGATACGATTATTTTTGATTAAACTGAGAGGGAAGAATGAAAAATTCAATATTAGTGATTTGTTTGTTTGCAGGATTTGTGTTTGGATGGCACGAATCGTTTAACTTAGACGCAACTTTAGATGGTGATTATATAACAGGTGACTATACTTGGGGATGTTATCCGTGGTATGGGCAAGAACCTTATATCGGAAATGGTAGTTTGGTTCTACAAGGCGATCACTTAGGTGCAACTGATCCTTCGGGCTTATTTTCTTCTTGGGTACAGATGGATTACAATACCGACCCTAATATAGAATTAACGCCTACTGATAACGATGTGTTTGTAAAACTGAAAATTAATTCAAATGGAGTGCCACACGAGAAAAATCATTTTCATTTAGGTGTATTGGGTGATCCTGATTTCTTTAATAATAAAAAGGCATATACTGTTGGAGTTGGTCCTGCTTACGGGAAGCGGCTCGGAGTTTTTTCGTTGTATGACTATATGTCTTATGAAAATCCTGATACAATTGAGTTTTGTGGTTGGACATTTCCAGAAGAAGAAAATGAAGCTGTAGTATTTGATGAATTTTTCTGGTTACGAGCAAAAGTAGATAGTGGAACCGATATCTCAATTTGGGCATATCCAGATGGAGAGAGTTGTCCAGCGACACCTGATTTAGTTTATACACAAGATCAAGTTGATGAATTTATGGAAGCGTTAATTATGATTGCTATTCAACCAGCTGACACATCCGGTGGATTTGCTGGACAAACAATCGAAATTTCTGATGTGTACTACAATGAAGTGCCACTTGATAACAATTATCAATCTTCAATTGTAAATTATCAATTATTAAATGCTTATCCAAATCCGTTTAATCCAAGCACAACAATTAGTTATCAACTCCCTGCTCCAAGCCCAGTGCTACTTACTATTTATAATGTAAAGGGCCAACTTGTCGAAACACTAGTAAACAGTAGCAGTATGCAGGAAGCTGGTTATCATCAAATTACTTGGATTGCAGATAATCATTCAAGTGGCTTGTATTTCGTACAAATGACAGCTGGTGATTTTACACAAACACAGAAGCTGTTGTTTTTAAAATAATTGTTTCAAACTGTTACAATTTAGTACGAGTAATTTTAGAATAATGATATTATATTTGAAGATGAATTTTTAATAGTTAAACAACAAAACCTAATAAAGGAGAGTATTATGAGAAAATCAATCACACTAATTACCATTTTGTTTTTGTTACCAATATTTATTTTGGCAAGCAATAATGTTAATTTAGAACAAAATAAAGTTAAAATAAGCTTATCTGCTAAAGATTATAATCTACCAAATTGGCAATATTTATCATCTGATAGAAGTTTAGCTGATATGTTTGGTGTTGCATCAACTGCACCTGTATCTGCAGGAGAAATGATTGTTCATGCAGATGTGCCTGATTCTGTATTAGAAGATGGACCTTTTAATGCATTTCTATTTTCTGGAAATGGATTGGATTCTGATTGGGCCAATGATACTGCCTACTTGATGGGTACTCCAGGTTATGAAAATACTTTTTCAGCTACGGTTTCAACTCCTGTTTCTGGTCCGTTTAATATTGGAGTTCAAGCAGTTATGACAACTGATACAGGAGAAGTAGTAATTACCCAAGCACCATTAAATGCTAATGAATCTTTTCCTGCACCTTATTATTTGTCAATTTGTGATGAATCATTAGGAGATGAAGAAACAGGGAATTCAAATTTGGATATTGAGGATGTATCAATCAGCATTAGTGATAACAAAATTTATGGAAAAATGACAAACGCACCTGGTGCAGGTTATCCAGTTGATGATGGATTTTTCGGACCTTGGTATCTTTATACAATTGGATTTGTAAATCCAGATGATACAGATTCTACTCTTTATGGTATGGGATATGCAGATGCAGGATTTGGAACACTATACACAGGATTATGGAAATTCCAAGATGGAGGGGATCCAGTATTCATTTCAAATATAGATCATACAATTAATGGAGATGAATTGCATATGGCTTGTAATTTAAGCGATGTTGTAAATGATCCTGATTTTGGTGTTTGGCCAAATGAATTTGAATCTTTTGGTGTTTCTGGACTTACAATGAAAGTAACAACAAGTGAGCAATTGATAGGTGATGTTACTGATGGTGTTGGCCTAAATCCTGATATTCAAAGGTTTGTTATTGGTGAGAATACAGCACCCGTTATTGTAGATCATGGATTCAATATATTATCAGAAGCTGATGGAATGTTTGCAGTTGAATTTTATTGCGAATATCAAGATGATGATAATCACTTTCCACTATACCCTTGGCTATATATGGATGGTGCTGAAACGGGCTTAGATATGATTTCTTATGACCATACATACTATGACGGATCAGTTTTTACCACACAAATTTCTCTTGAAGCTGGTGATCACTTCTATAATTTGAGTTTTAACGATGGGTTGAATTGGGCTACAACTAGTACAATTCCATTTACACTGGGTTCTCAAGAAAGTACAATTTCTATACCAATGCTCAGTGGATGGAATTGGTTCTCAATTAATTTAGAGAATGATGACCTAACTTTGAACACAGTTCTAACTACATTGGGTGCTGATGCTTCGCTCATAAAAAATCAAACCGGATTTGCAACATACTATGCAGATTTCGGTTGGTATGGGCTTGATGCTATTGATGTGAAAAGTATGTATATGATCCAAATGTTGGCTGACGGATCTTTGGAATTTGAAGGTACTCCTGTTGATTATTTGAATACACCAATCTTATTGGCTAATGGCTGGAATTGGATTTCTTATCTTCCACAAGAATCAAACGATTTGAATGGTGCATTAGCAAATATCGGATCTAATGGAACTTTCTTAAAAAATCAAAATAGTTTTGCAAATTATTATGATGGATTTGGTTGGTATAGTGGTAACGGAATGGATAACATGGAAGCCGGTGGTGGATATATGTTACAAGTAATTGCTGATGCAGAACTGATTTACGGAGAACCTGTAGGATTCTTAAAGTTTGAAACGGAAGTTATGGATTTACATTGGAGCGTAAATCCGCATCAATTTGAACACAATATGGCGGTTACTATTAGTGTAGAAAATATGAACCAAAGTGATATTCTTGGTGCTTTTGTTGGAGGTGATGTCCGAGGTGTCGCAACTCCATCATATTTCCCACTTACTGATTCTTACACCATTAATATGATGGTTTATGGATATGAAAGTGAAAATATCAGTTTCAAAATTTTCAATCAGAAAACGGGAATAGAATTAGAAATTAAAGAAAAACTAACTTTTATTCAAGATGGTATAATCGGCAATGATATTGAGCCAGTTTTTCTGAAATCTGTTTCTGAAGAAGCTGAGGATTTCTTGCTTGCTTCTGCATATCCAAATCCGTTTAATCCTATGACAACATTGAGTTACGATTTGGTTCAGGATACAGAAATCGAAATTAAAATATTTGATATCACCGGACGACAAGTTGCTGAAATATTACAAACCAACCATAAACAAAGTCCTGGACATTATGAAATAATTTGGAATGCGAATGAGTATTCTAGTGGGATATATTTTGTTATCTTTGAAACAGAAAATGCAATTACTACACAAAAATTAGTTTTAATGAAATAACAAAATAAAGTAGTTTTTATTTTGGATATCCCGATATGTATTTATCGGGATATCTTTTACTGTTAACATTGTTACATTGAGAAGGGAAACAATGAATAGGGTATTTCTATTTCTTTTATTATCATTTTCATTATTTGCACAAGAAAGTATTCGGTCAAACGAGTTTATTGACCCGGGAAAAGTTGATGCGTTAGCGCCATTTCCCATAGGTGAATCCTTATCGTTAATTCAGTTCGATTTACCAAATGATAGTTTGTTGCAGATTGTTGATAGTCAGATTCCAAATTTAGATTTGAACATCGGACCTGCTTCATATCAGAGGATTATTCCGGAATCTATTTATAGAGAAATTTATCAAATTATTTCTCCGAATCTTTGGCAAGTAATTATTGAAGATTACAAAATAAATTCAAATAGTAGAGAAAATTGGCAACAGACTCAATGGGGCGATGAAGCTGCTGGAACCAGCGAAAGTGTTGGTTACGATTGTATGTGCACGGATGGATCTGATTGTTTGGTCATTGGTTATAATGATGATTGGTGGGATCCGCTAGATTATTATGGTGATGCGTGGTGGGAGTTTGATCCACCAAATTGGGCTTCTATATCTTCAGTAAAGATTTCTGTAAAAGGAATGCAATGTGATGATTTGCCATTATCGTCAGAAAATTATTTATCAATTAAAAACAATGACTGTGGTTGGGCAAACGATCAATGGACTGCAACACTTAGTTTGGATCATACGATTAATGGTCCTTACGAAATACCTACTGAAATGCTGGAAGAAATTTGGTGTAGTGAAAAAATTATTCCAGTGATTTGGTCTGAAGACAATTATAATGTAGAATGGGTAAAAATTGAATTTCAATATGAAAATTTACCATCAGCGCCTAATGGTTTAACAGCAGAAGTTTTAGGTAATGATGTTCATCTTTCTTGGAATTCTCCAGAAGCTGGCTTTTTACCAGAGCCATACAATGTGATTGCAGAGGGAAGCGAATATGAAGGATCTCCGGCAATTACTTGGTCTTGGCAACACGATGACTATGAGCAAATTCTCTATACAGATTGCGTAGGTACAGAATTTTCTGCTGAATATCTATCGTGGTTGGATGACGGATATTGTGACGATGGTGAATGGGGCCTAAATTTCCTTTGCGAAGAATGGGGATGGGATTGTGGAGATTGTCCGGATTATCAAAATATGCCAGACCCTAACGGTTGGTGTGCAGAATTAAGAAGCGGTGATGATATTGTGCCAAAGGAAATATATCATCCAGTAACAACATTCGATATTCTCTATGGAAATATTCAATCTGATTTCGAACGAAGTGCCAATATGTTTGAGCTCAATTTTAATTACAATGGTACGGATTATTCGTTTCAATCGTCAGATTTATCAATTTTGGTTTATGGATTTGATAGTGGTGTAAATGTATGCGGTAATATTACTGCAATTGATATGCAATCAACACCTTGGATTTATTCCCAACCATCTCTTGATGCTTGTGCAACTACTAATGCTAGAACTTATAATCAAGAGAAGAATCTACAAAGGAATTTACTGGGTTACAATGTTTACAGAAATGGACAATTGATTGCTTCTAACATTGAACAAACTACATTTATAGATGAAAACTTGGAGCAAGGCACTTACACTTACACAGTAACTGCAGTTTATACTTTGGGTGAATCTGAACATTCTGGTTCAGCCACGGCCGAATTGATGTTCATTGGTCCATCAGCGAATTTTTCAGTTGATATTTCTACTGGGATGGCTCCTTTTTCTGTTAATTTTATTGATAATAGTTATCCTGGGAATAGTGATATTATCGAATGGATTTGGGATTTTGGAGATGGAGCAATGGGATATGAACAATACCCAAATCATATCTATGAAGTTGCCGGAACATATTCTGTTTCTCTAACAATTACAGATGAAAATGGACAATCATCTTCAATTACTGAAGAAGATTTAATAGTTGTTGGAGGTTTACCATCAACATATCCCGATTGGGAAGTACATATCCAAGATTATGAATTTAATTTAACTCTAGCTGGATTGCTGTATTTTGACGGAGAAGAATCTGAAGATACTTATGATTTAGTTGGTGCATTTGTAGATGGCGAGTGCAGAGGAATCGCAAATCCAACATATTTCCCGCTAACCAATAAATATACTGTTAATTTGATGATTTATAGCAATCTATCAGAAGGAGAAACGGTTACTTTTAAAGCTTATAATTGTTCAGAAGAATGGACTTATGATATTGTTCAAGAAACAGTAGAATTTGTAGCAAACGATATCATTGGAAATGACCTAGTTCCATTTGAACTTCACGCAGTTACTAATCAGAATTATCCTGATTGGTCTGTCTATTCACCAGCATTTGAATTCAATATGTCATTAATCGGACTGCTGTTTATTGATGGTGAAGAATCATTTGATAGCAATGACTTGGTTGGTGCATTTGTCGATGGCGAGTGCAGAGGAATTGCAAATCCAACTTGTTTCCCGATGACTGAACAATATACAGTCAATATGATGATTTATAGTAATGTTGCAACAGGTGAAGCAATATCATTCCAAGTTTACGATTATTCAAGTGATGAAGTATTTGACAATGTTGCTGAGAGTTTAACTTTTGAAACTGATGCGATTATCGGTAATGATCTTTTTCCGTTTGAAATCCACGCTGAATATGAGAGCAACATAGTTCTGCAAAATATAGATTTTCTTACTGGCTGGAATTGGTTTTCCATTAATGTAGAATCTGAAAATATGAGTTTGAATACAGTTTTAAATTCTGTTGTGGGATATGCTGAATTCATTAAAAGTCAGACAGGATTTGCAACTTACTATGAAGATTATGGTTGGTACGGATTAGAACTTATCGATGTCAGAGAAATGTATATGATTCAAACTTATTCTGATATATTATTTAGTTTTGAAGGATATCCTGTAGATTTTCTTGATACACCAATCGAGTTAGTAAATGGTTGGAATTGGATCAGTTATCTCCCACAAACTACAAATTCTCTTAATAATGCATTGGTTAGTATCGGATCAAATGGAATATTTATTAAAAGTCAGACTGGATTTGCCACTTACTATGATGATTATGGCTGGTATGGACTTGAAGTTCTTGAACCTGGGATTGGATATATGCTTGAAATGTCGGTAGAAGATCAGTTGATTTATGGAGTACCTGAAGTCTTAGCTAAGGTTGAGACTGAGGTTATCAGTGGAGAATCGGTACTTTCAAGAAGTTTACCTGATTGGAATGTAAATGTCTTTGATTATGAGTTTACTGCAACAATGACATCAGTAATAATTTTTATTGATGAAGAATCAACAGATGAAAATGATTTGTTAGCTGCGTTTGTAGGCGACGAGTGTCGTGGAGTAGTAAGTCCAACATATTTTCCTGTTAACGGTAGATTTACAGTAAATATTATGCTGTATGCAAATGAGAATGGTGAAACGATGACATTTAGAGCTTATGATGCATCAACAGATGCGGTTTTTGAAGAGTTGTTTGATGCTGATGGAAATAGTTATAGCTATGAGTTTATAATAAATGAAAATAGCGGTAATGATATTACCCCAATAGAATTGTACACCAATAATTTGTTAGATAATGATATATCTATTCCAAATGAATATTCGTTGAATAGTCCATATCCAAACCCATTTAATCCAACAACGGTTATTAGTTATAGTGTGCCGTTAGAGTCAAACGACCGTTTGTCTCTACAAATTTACAACATTTCTGGTCAATTGGTAGAAACATTGGTAAACGAGCAATTAGAAGCTGGTTATCGTCAAGTAATTTGGAATGCAGATAATCAACCAAGCGGATTGTATTTCGTTAGAATGACTACTGGAGATTATGTAAGTACACAGAAGATGTTGTTGTTGAAATAGTAGAAAATAAACAATAAACAACGAACAGACGAAATAAAATAAGTTCGTAACTTCGGCTTGTCCGCCAACGTTTTTCAGGTGGTTGGTTTCGTTGTGAACCTTAAAACATTGCCAGAAGTAGGATTACCACGCAGAGCGGGGCAGGCAGGATTAATAGATAACAGGATTTATCTCAATTATTAGTTTAGTTACTTGTTCTTTTTCTCTTGACAGAAAAAGAACCAAAAAGGTCAAGGCAACACTCAATTTGCTAAAACAAATACTTTCATTCCTAAAAGAAATAAACTTGTCCGTCAGTTGACGGACTTCAGACAGCATTTCTTTTTAAACGGAATTCAACTATTGTTTTTATACCCAAATTGAGTAAGGCCAAATTCAATAATAATACTATAATTTAGTAACAATAAGGTGAGCTTGCACCCTTGTCTTGACATAAACTGAACATCGATTTTATAATAAAGTAAATCGGACTTGTAAAGATCGATACTATTCGATGTATTCGGCGTTTTCGTTGTGAACCTTAAAACAATTCTTGCTACTAACAAAACTAACAATGTAAATTCACTCATCGAAAACACAATTTAATTATGAAAAGTTTCAAAATTATATTATTATTATTTACCATTTGGTGCGTTTCCGTTTCAGCACAAGAAACTTCTGCACCTATTTTTATATATCCAATCATAACTTGACAAACTTAAAAGGAGAACCAAAAATGAAAAAAAGTAGAATAAAACTCGTAACAATAATAGTGTTAGCAGTAGTAATGCTCGTTAGCTGTAATGGCAAAACAGGCACAATGACCGACATTGACGGCAACATTTATCAAACTATACAAATTGGCAACCAGACCTGGATGGCGGAGAACCTAAAAGTAACCCATTACCGCAATGGTGATGCAATCCAAACAGGTTATAGTAATTCAGAATGGGAAGATTTATACGATACAGAAACAGGAGCATACTGTGTTTACGATGACCAAGAGAGCAATGCAGATACTTATGGTTATTTATATAATTGGGTTGCCGTAGATGATACAAGAAACATAGCTCCAGAAGGTTGGCATATACCCACAGATGAAGAATGGCAGATATTGGTTGATTTCTTGGGTGGAAGCAGTGTAGCCGGTGGAAAGATGAAAGAGACCGGCACAGTGCATTGGAACAGCCCAAACACAGGTGCAACAAACGAGAGCGGTTTTACAGCCCTTCCTGGTGGTTACCGTAGCTACGACTATGGTAATTACAACGATATGGGTAACACCGGCTGTTTTTGGTCTTCTACGGAGTACGATAGTACCAATGCGTGGACCCGGAAGCTGTATTACTATAGTTCAGAAGTCCCCCGCTACTACTACTGTAAGAAGCACGGTATTTCTGTCCGTTTAGTTCGCGATTAGACTATTTGACTACTTGTCCCGTGGAATACGACGTTTACCCAGTGCAATGCTTGTCCTGTAGGGAAGAATGACCGTATCAGGGCAAAGCATATTACACCAGGGAAGGAGTAAATTCCACTGGGATTTGACAATTTGACTATCTCGACGCTTTTTGTCGAGACCCCGTCAGGTTGCGGGGTTTGACTATTTATCCCGCATTTATGCGGGATTGAAAATATATTTGTTTAGGTTTTACAATCCCGCCCGCCTGCTAAAGTGAAACGGCGGACTACATATCTATAGAATTTGTTTAACTCTTTTATAACCAAATAGTTCATCTCTCAACCACAACACCAAAATATGTTACAACTTGTTACACTTTAATTAAAGGAAAAGCACCCGATAAACAGATATATTTACCACTACAATTTTAATTAAATCAAATAAGGAGATAAGTAAAATGAAGAGAAGCACTTTAATAATAGTGATTATATTTTTAGTCCAAACTATATTTGCAGGAACATTAACTCAAACTTACAGTTTTGAAAAACCTCAGCTGAAAACTGAAAATGGTCTTACGGAAATATTGTTTGATAATTGTAAAAATATGGGTGAAGAAGGTACGCCTTTACTTCCACAGTTTGCAGCAGATATTCTTTTGCCTCAGAATCAGGAAATTGTAAATGTTACGATTATTGAAAAAACATTTTATCCGGGTTCAGAAAACATCAGAATTAAACCAGCAAGTGGACATGTACCACTTTCCTTGAAACCAGATATTGTTAAACAAGTAATACCAAACGAAGATATTTATCTTTCAGAAACAGATTATCCATTAGAAACAATTAAATCTATGGATACTCATTTTCTATCTGGCCATTCAATTGGTTCATTTACAATCTGTCCTGTTGTGTATCATCCATCTGAAAATAATGTAGAATTCATAAAGGAAATTACTGTAGAAATCGAAACTCAATCTACTGCAAGAGCACTAGATGCAGAGAAATTTCTCAGGAATTCAGTTGGTGTAAATAGTCGTATTCATAAGATTATAGACAATCCTGATATGTTAAGTTCTTACACATATCAACAACCAACAAGAACTGAAGAGTACGATTTGTTAATCATCTCAAATAATACGCTATTACCAGCATTTGCAGATTATATTGATTTTAAGGAATCAACGGGATTTGCCGTTGCTACAATTTCTACTTCTGATATTTATAGTCAGTTTGCTGGACAGGATAATCCAGAAAAAATCAGAAATTGCATCATCAGTTATTATACTGAATATGGTATTAGCTATGTGATTTTAGGTGGTGATTCAGATACAAATAACTCATCTGATAATATTGTTCCTCATCGTGGTTTGACCGCAGATCCAGGAAGTGGTTATGAAGATACAAATATCCCTGGTGATATTTATTATGCAGGTTTAGACGGAAATTGGAACGATGACGGTGATAACCGTTGGGGAGAACCAGGTGAAGCTGATTTATACGAAGAAGTTGCAGTAGGAAGAATTTGTGCAGACCAAGCTATTGAAATTACAAATCACACATACAAATTGAGAATGTATCAAGATCAGCCGGTTGTTGCGGATATCGAAAAATCACTAATGGTTGGTGAACATCTTGGTTTTGGTGGAGTTTCTGAATATGCTGCAAATTCAAAAAATGAAGTAGCTTATGGTAGTTCAAACCATGGTTATACAACAGTTGGAGTTTCTGAAAATTTTAGCATTGACGAATTGTATGAAGATCCATCTTATGGTGGTTACAGTTGGCCAGCAAGTTCCCTCTATTCACAATTTAATAGTACAGGAGTAAATCTACTTAATCACCTCGGACATTCAAGTCCGGATTACAACATGAAGTTGTATAACTCAGATTTAACTACAAACAATTTTAGTAATGATGGTATTACTCGTGGATTTGTGATTGGTTATTCACAAGGGTGCTATCCTGGTTCATTCGACAATTATCATTACAATGGTTATTATATGGACGAAGATTGTTTTGCTGAAAAATTCACTCAACTCGAAACAGGTGAAGTTGCGTTTATTTGTAATTCGCGCTATGGATGGGGAGAATGGGAAAGTACAGCTGGTCCATCGCAGTATTTTGATAGACAATTTTTTGATGCTATCTTCGATGAAGATATTACCAAAATTGGTGAAGCAAACGGTGATTCTAAAGAAGACAATGTTGCATACATTAACGAAAGTGGTGTTATAAGATTTTGTGCTTATGAACTGAACTTATTTGGTGACCCATCAATGGATATTTGGACAGCAACTCCAACTAATATTTCTGCTAACTATCCAGCAAGCGTGCCAATTGGTTCAAGCACGATAGCAGTTCAAACAGGAACTGAAGGTGCAAGAATTGCGATTTTACAAAATGATGAGTTGATTGGTAGAGGTGTTGCAAATTCCAGCGGAAACGCTACAGTACAGTTGTTTAGTTCAATTAGTACAGCACAACCTCTTGATATTTCAATTATTGCTCATAATAAAAATAGACATTACGGAACTATTTTTGTTGTTTCTGACCAACCATATGTGATTTTTGATAATTACGAAATTAATGATGGAAATAATGGCGTTGCGGAATTTGGCGAAGATATAACACTTGATATGTCTTTAAATAATGTTGGGAATCAAAATGCTTACAGCGTTAATGTTACAATTTCGACTGATGATGAATTTGTAACTATTACTGATAATTCAGAAAATTATGGTACAGTTTCGGCTGAAAGTGTTTTGACCATCAATAACGCATTTGCATTTAGTGTTTCTAATGACATTCCAGACCAGCACATAGTAAACTTTGATTTAACTGCTACTGGTACTGCTCGCGATACTTGGGATTCATTCTTTAGTATTACTATAAACGCACCAGAACTTTCTGCTGGAAATATGATTGTTGATGATAGTGCTGGTGGTGATGGAAATGGTAGATTAGATCCAGGTGAAACTGCTCAGATAACAATTCCAACAACTAACTCTGGTAATGCGAATTCACCTTCAGCTTCTGCATCATTTACTTCTGCAAGTGATTACATCACAATCGTTGATGGATTTTTTGACTTTGGAGTAATAGAAGCTGGAACAACTGAAAATGCAACATTTAGTATCAGCGTTTCTGAAGATGCCCCAATAGGGACAGCAGTAAGTTTTGGATTTGTTGTAGAAGCTGGAAGTTATGGATTTGATCAATCCTTCGGAACTTCAATAGGTTTAGTTCTTGAAGATTTTGAGACGGGTGATTTTTCACAATTTCCTTGGGAAACCAATTGGGAGATTTCGGGCGATGCTTATGAAGGAAGTTACTCTGTAAAATCAACTAATAATTCTGACAATACAACTTCTGAATTATCAGTTCAGTTGGAAGTTACTAGCAATGGTACTATTTCATTTTTTAGAAAAGTGTCATCTGAAGCGAACTACGATTATCTATATTTTTATATAGATGGTTCTTTGCAAGATCAATGGGCTGGAGAAGTACCCTGGGGAGAAGTATCTTACCCAGTTACTTATGGTACACATACTTTTACTTGGGAATACTATAAAGACCAATCTGTTTCCAATGGTTCTGACTGTGCTTGGGTAGATTACATTATTTTCCCACCTGTTGGACCGGGACCTGAAATTAGTGTAAATCCAGCTAGTTTTATTGAAACGATTCCAGAAAATACAATTGAAACTAGAAACTTGAATATTGCAAATACTGGTGGCGGAGTATTGAATTATAGCATTGATATTGAAGAAACTACTTCCGGGAGAACTAGTTTAAATGATGTTTGTATTATTGATGAACTTACTGAAGAACAAAAACGAGCTGACTATTTAACTAAAAAAGATAGAATTGCTACAGAAGGTTTAGAAATAGATAAATCTATTACTAAGTCTGAGGTTAATCATGAATATGCTCCAACCTCTAGATCAACTGATGTAACAATTATTTGTGATGGTGGAGATTGGCAGTACGAAGTTGGTTGGGCTTTAATTGCTCCAAATGGAGAAACTGTTGCAACTGGAAGTGCACCTTATAGTGGTGATGCTTCGCTGGATAATGGAATATATACTGTGAATGCTACAGATTCTTATGGTGATGGTTGGAATGGTAATTATTTATCAATTGTAGATACTGATGGAACTGTATATTTGAATTACACTTTGGATTATGGCTCAAACGGATCAACATCATTTGAAGTTGATGCTTTACCTCCAATAACTTGGATGACTTTAAGTGAAGATAACGGAGAAGTTGATGGTGGAACATCTGAAAATATAACAGTCACTTTCGATACAAATGGACTTACATTAGGCGCAACTTATACTGCAAATATGATAGTAGATTCACCTGCAGGTTCAGTTGTTGTTCCTATTTCATTGACTATTGGAGACGCTGGTCCTCAGTCAGAACTTTCTGTGAATGTAGGTTCTGTCGATGAAGAATTATCTATTAACCAAACTGCAACTGTAGATTTTGAAATCTCAAATGTTGGAGAAGTTGGATCTACTTTGAGTTATGAACTATCATTAGATGGTGTTCCTGACTGGGCATCGGTTAATCCTTCAAACGGTGAATGTGGTTATGGCGAATCAGATGTCATTGAAGTAACATTCTTATCTGATGGATTAGAACCCGGGACTTACAATAGCGAAATTACTATTTTATCTAATGGTGGTTCAGCAAATCTTCCCATTTCATTAGTTGTACATGACTGTGTTAATTGCCCAGATTGGGAAGTTTATATTCCAGAATTTGAGTACAATTTAACATTAACTGGATTATTATTCATTGAAGGTGAAGAATCGTTTGACGAAAACGATATGGTTGGTGCATTTGTTGGTGATGAGCTTAGAGGAGTTGCATCTCCAAGCTATTTCCCATTAACTGGCAGTTATACTGTAAATTTAATGATTTACAGCAACGAAAGTAGTGGAGAAACTGTAACATTTAAAGCTTATGATTATTCTCAAGATGTAATATTTGAAAATGTGATTGAGACAATAAATTTTGTTGCGAACGACATTATTGGCAATGATTTGGTTCCATTTGAGTTCCACGCATCAGGTTCTATGGTGCAGAATCTTGATTTCATAGTGGGTTGGAATTGGTTTTCACTTAATATTGTATCAAGTGATATGGCTATGAATTCTGTTTTAGCTTCACTTGGTAGTGATGCAACATTCATTAAAAACCAAAGTGGTTATGCTAACTATTACGATGATTTTGGTTGGTATGGACTTGATACTTTTGAAATCACAAGTATGTATATGATTGATGTTACAACTGCAAGTACATTAACAGTTGAAGGAAGTCCTGTAGATCCAATGATGGAAATCTCATTAATGGAAGGTTGGAACTGGGTTTCCTACTTACCACAACTTACTGTTGATATTAACTTTGCTCTTGAGAGTATTGAGCCAAATGGAACATTCATTAAAAATCAAACTAGTTATGCTAACTACTATGATGATTTTGGTTGGTATGGTATAGAATCTATGAATCCAGGTGATGGGTATATGCTTCTGATGAATACTGAAGATGTGTTAGTTTATAACATTCCAGTTGGACTTGTAAAAGTTGATAACAATGAAGAAACTAAAGAAACTAAAGAACTTCATTGGAGTGTTAATCCACATCAATTTGAATACAATATGGCAATAACAGCAGAGCTAGAAGCAGGAAGCCAATTAGCTGTATTTGTTGATGACGAAGTTAGAGGAGTAGTAGAATCAACATACTTCCCATTAACAGACTCATACACAGCAAACTTGATGGTTTATGGAAACGATGGAGAAGAACTGAGTTTTAGAGTTTATCAAGAAGCTAACGATACAGAACTTGATATACTTGATCATCTAACCTTTGAAGTTAACGGAATAATAGGAAACGATATAGAACCAGTTTTATTAAGAACATTATCACTTCCTGAAGACTATAGTTTATCACAGAACTATCCAAATCCGTTTAATCCGAGTACAACGATTAGCTACCAACTCCAAGCTACCAGTTCCGTGTTACTTGCTATTTACAATGTAAACGGTCAATTAGTAGAAACTTTGGTAACTGGACAATTGGATGCAGGTTATCATTCGGTTGTATGGAATGCAGATGATTTTGCATCTGGAGTTTATATTGTAAAACTTACAGCCGATGGTTTTACTCAAACACAAAAGATGCTGTTAATGAAATAGAGTTTTTAGATTGAAAATATAATCATAAATTAAAGGGGCGGAAATCGCCCCTTTAATTTTACTTAGAAGAAAGCAAAAAATGTGTTTAAGATCACTTTATAAAATATTAAGTAGTATTATTCTATTACTGGGCTTGATGTTTAGTCAACTCATAGATAGGGATATACCTTTTGGGTACTACGATGGTACTGATGGATTAACAGGAGAAACTTTGAGATCTGTACTTCACCAAATTATTGATAATCACAATTCACAGAGTTACGGTAATCTACACGAATTGTTTGAAGATACTGATGCAAAATCCAACAATACAGTTTGGGATATGTATTCTGATAATCCCGGAGGAAATCCTCCATATACTTATCATTTCACTGGTTCAGATCAATGCGGTAATTATGGTGGAGAAGGTGATTGCTATAATCGTGAGCATTCTTGGCCCTCTAGTTGGTTTAATAACGGTTCTCCAATGAAATCAGATTTATTTCATCTTTATCCTACTGATGGTTATGTGAACGGAATGAGATCAAATTATCCGTTTGGGGAAGTGCAAAATCCAAATTGGACATCCCAAAATGGAAGCAAACGGGGTACAATGTCTTCCTATGGTTACTATGGGACGGTTTTTGAACCAATTGATGAATACAAAGGTGATTTTGCGAGGACTTACTTTTATATGTCCACTCGGTATTATAATGAAGATAACAGTTGGGATGAAAACGATATGGTAGATGGTGCAGATCTGAAAGATTGGGCTGTTGATATGTTAATTGATTGGCATGAAGCAGATCCTGTAAGTGATAAAGAAATTGATAGAAACGATGCGATATATAGTATACAATACAACAGAAATCCATATATTGATCATCCTGAATTTGTAGATTATATTTGGGGATCTCAAGTGGTTGAAAACAGTGATCAATACTCAATACTCAATTATCAATTAGTAAACGCTTATCCAAATCCATTTAATCCTGTAACAACGATAGGTTACCAACTACCAGCTCTCAGCTCAGTGCTACTTGCTGTTTACGATGTGAATGGACAATTAGTTGAAGAATTAGTAAGCGGTAGCATGATGCAGAATGCAGGTTATCTTTCAGTTACTTGGAACGCAGATAATCAACCAAGTGGAATTTATTTTGCAAAATTACAAGTTGGAGAATTTACTAAAACTAATAAAATGGTATTAATAAAATGAAAAATAATTGGTCATTATTCAAGAGTAGTATTTTTAGCATTTGTTTTTTTGTTTTTATAAATGCTCAATCATCCCATTTTCAATTTACTTCAACAGATAATTTCGAACCTATATTTGTTAATGAAATTAATTCTGAAGAGTTTACTCCTGAAATTGGTGTTGACGAGGTTGCCGTTTTCGATGGATTTCTTTGTGTTGGAGCGACACTAATAATGGAAGATGTTACTCAAATATCCGCTTGGGCGGATGATGGTTTCACTTCACAAATTGATGGATTTATTCAGGGAAGTCTAATGAGTTTTAGATATTATGACTCATCAGAAAATAAAGTATGGATTGTGTCTGAAGTAGAGTTCATTGAAGGTGGTGGATGGGATACTAGCGGAAGGTTTGTATTAAATGCAATTTGTGGTGTTAATTTAAACTTATTTACCGAAGCCCCAAACTTTATAACTAGCACTCCAATTGAATGGATTGATATTTTAGCAACTCCTGAATATTCTTATACCATTGTAGCAGAACATCCAAATAGCGAAACTCTATCATTTATCAAGACTACGGCCCCCGCTTGGTTAACATTAACTGATAATGGTGATAATTCGGCTTTATTATCTGGTATCCCCTGGAGTGTAGGAGAATATTCAGTCGTAATAACAGTCACAGATAATTCTAGTGATATTTCTTTTGAAAACCAGTATTTTACAATTACTGTAAATGAAGGAAGCGCAGAAAACAATACTCAATTATCAGTTATCAACTATCAATTAGTAAACGCATATCCAAATCCATTTAACCCCAAAACAGTTATTAGTTATCAACTCCAAGCTTCAAGCTTAGTGCTAGTTGATATCTATAATATAAATGGACAATTAGTTGAAGAATTAGTAAGCAGTAGCATGATGCAGAATGCAGGTTATCATTCAGTTACTTGGAACGCGGATAATCAACCAAGTGGAATTTATTTTGCAAAATTACAAGCAGGTGATTTTACTCAAACTCTGAAATTGTTATTATTGAAGTAAATGAGTAATATTTCTCAACTTTTAGAAAAAAATAAACATCATTCCGAAATTCTTCATTCTGCAGGGAAACTAGCAAGCGATACTGGTATTGCTGCTTTTGTAGTCGGTGGATATGTCCGCGATGCTTTATTAGGTCGCGACAATAAAGATATCGATATTATGGTTGATGGAAATGGTATCCAATTTGCTGAAAAGTTGTCAAAGATACTTGGCATAAATATAGTAGTTCCTTACGACAAATTTGGCACCGCATTAATTCCTCACCCTGAAGTTGAAATTGAAATTGCTACTGCTCGTACAGAAACATATCAACCAAATTCAAGAAAACCAAAGGTAGAATTCTCAACGGTTGAAGAAGATATGTCTCGACGAGATTTTACAGTAAATGCTATAGCTGCGTCAATCCTTCCGAGTAATTTTGGTGAATTGGTTGACCCGTTTAGAGGAATTTTAGATTTACACAATGGGAAATTGATTACACCTTTAGATCCCGATGAAACCTTTAGAGATGACCCCCTACGAATGTTGAGGGCAGCTAGATTTTCTGCTCAACTAAATTTTACGATTGATGAAAAAACACTCGATAGTATTACTCGACAAAAATCTAGATTAGAAATTATTTCTAAAGAACGAATTACTGAAGAAATTTCCAAAACTTTAAAATCAGTGAAACCTAGTATTGGATTTTTAGTAATGAAACGAACAGGACTATTGCAATATGCGTTTCCAGAACTGGATATTTTATCAGGTGTAGAAGTAATTGATAATAAAGGTCATAAAGATATTTTTCTTCATACTCTCAAAGTTGTAGATAATACAGCTAAACTATCTTCAAATGTAAATCTTAGGTTCGCTGCATTAGTCCACGATATTGCCAAACCTAGAACAAAACGGTTTGTGAAAGGAAAAGGGTGGACATTCCACGGCCACGATGAAATTGGAAGTAGAATGCTAAAGAAAATATCTCGACGAATGAAATTATCCAATGAACTAAGAGATTATTTAATGTTATTAACCAAATTACATCTTCGTCCGATTACTTTAGCAATGGATGGGATTACTGACAGTGCAGTTAGAAGAGTGATGTTTGAAGCAGGTGAATTGGTTGACGATTTAATGATTTTGTGCAGAGCTGATATAACGACGAAAAATCCAAATAAAGTTACTAAATATATGGGCAACTTTGAACGGGTAGAAAAGTTCATGCAAGATGTTAAACTAAGAGATGAACTTCGTGCATTTCAATCTCCAGTTCGGGGTGATGTGATTATGAAAGATTTAGGATTAGAACCTGGACCATCAATTGGGAAAATCAAAAAAGCCATTGAAAATGCAATTTTGGATAACAAAATTCCAAATGAATATGATTCAGCTTATAAATATATGCTAACTATAAAGGATGAAATATTAACTACCAATTTTCCAAAGTCTAAGAATAAGGGTATTAAATGAAGAAATTTCTAATATTTGCTGTAATTAATTTTTTATTAATATCATCGTTTTGTCTTGCTAATCAAGATTCATCAACCGATGATATGGTTAATGTTTACATTGATTGTGATATGTGTGATTTAGATTATTTGCGACGCAGTGTTACTTTCGTCAACTATGTTCGCGATCGTGGGGATGCTGATGTACATATCGTGGAATCTTTTCGTCCTACAGCAAGCGGTGGCGAGGAATTTACTTTAACTTTTTATGGGCAAAAAAACTATAAAGTCGTAAATGATACTCTTAAATATATTCTACAAGAAATGGATACAGAAGAAACTGACAGAAACGAATTTGTAAGAGTTGTTAAATTAGGACTAATACAGTATGTAAATTCTACTCCAATTGCAAAGGATATTAAAATTGAATATTTAGCTCCGATTAAACCAATAATTATAGAAGATCCTTGGGATAGTTGGGCATTTAGAATTGGGATTAATGGTAATGCAAATGGACAAAAATCCTCTCAGTCATCTAATTCTTGGACATCATTATCTGTTGAAAGGATTACGGAAGAATGGAAATTCCAAACTTCGTTACATGCGAGTTTTAACGATTATTTAGATCGAGATTATAATAACTATTCTTCTTCTTTAAGTCGAAGTATCTGGGGTATGTTGGTCAAGAGTTTGGGAGAACACTGGTCTATTGGTGGTTACGGTTTAGTAAATTCTTCAACTTATAGCAATACGGAAATTTCATATTTAGCTGGACGTGCAGTAGAATATAGTATTTTCCCTTATTCTGAATCGAGCACGCACGAATTAATCATTCAATACAAAGTTGGAGCATCGTACTATAACTACATTGATACGACAATTTTCGAAAAGGTAGAAGAGTATTTATCTGGCGAATCTATCACATTGGAATCGCAGTTTGTACAACCATGGGGATCAACTTTTATACAAATGGAAGCTCAACATTATTTTCACGATTTTACAAAAAACAAATTCAGCATATATGCAAATCTATCATTAAATCTGTTTAAGGGATTTTCACTAGATTTATCAGGTAAATATTCACTAATTAATGATCAGTTATCAGTTTCTGAAGATGATCCAGGTGCTCAGGAAATATTTTTAAATCAACGCCAACTTTATACAAATTATGATTATTTTGTCAATATCGGACTAAGCTATTCTTTCGGCTCAATTTACAATAATGTGGTAAATACACGGTTTTGATCTTCAGCCACAAACATTGTAATTTGTATGAAATTCTTGGTAAATTCACTTCTATGAAAATGCACAAATTTCTCGTAACAGCGGTTATAATGCTATTCTCTTTGAGTTTTTCTCAATTTGTAGATGTAAATGTTAAATTAGATATTCGACAACTTAGGGGAGAAAGAGAACGGCAATTTATGCAATCATTTGAAGAGCGAATCAAATCGTATTATCTGACGACAGAGTTTGCACCTGATGCTATGGATATCGAGATGGTATTGGATATTCACTTTGTTGTAGAAAGTGTATCTATCAGAGGTAATGAAGCAAATGTAAGTGCTCAGGTTTTAGCAACAAATGGTTTAGATCAACAGTATTTTACAAATGGAATCGAATTTCCATATTCACAGGGACAATCTATATATTTTACTCCATCATTTGATCAATTAGCATCATTTTTGGATTATTTTGCATTTTTGATAATTGCTGGCGAGTTGGATACTTGGGATTATCTCGGCGGAGATATTTATTACAAAAAAGCTGAAGATATTTCTTTGGAAGGAATGGAGTCTGCTGGAGTTCGTGGCTGGGAAGATCGTTGGAAAAAATGCAGACTCATAATGGAAAATCACTATTTAAGGACAGCAAAGTTACATTTTTATACAGCATTGGATATGTTTAATGCTAAGGAAGTTATTGAGAAAGAACTAAAAGTATCTTTAACTAAATTTGAAGAAATGATTATTGGTATTTATAACGAAATTGGAAGCGACAGGAATACAATGATATTTCTTGGGGCTCATACTGATGAAATAGGGAAAATGTTATCTGCTATGAAAATGATCGATTCTTTACAGTTTTTATCAAATTTTGATTCCGACAATAAAAAAGTGTACAAAAGTTACATTATTTCTGATGAATAAGAGAATCCTCTGAAAACCTTTTGCACAAACTTCATTATTTCTTTCGGAATATATCTAATTATCATTTAATTTTTCAGCTTGAAAGTTGTGCGAATTCATATATTAATCATACTAATTCTATTTTCGTTTATTTCTGGACAAAAATCTTCTAAGGAAATACAGAAGGATATTGATGCCAGAAACTCGGAATTAAACTCACTTCGTAAGGAAATCCAAAATGTTGAAAAGAATATTATTTCAAAAACTAACGAAGCAATTTCTACAACTGAAAAATTATTAGACTTAGAACAAAAAATCAATTTAACGGAAAAATTAATTAAATCACTAACTCGAGAAGAACGGTTTGTCTCTGAACAAATATATAATCTTGAATCTGAAATACAAGCAAAGCAGAAACATCTAAGAGAATTAAAACTTAAGTTAGAAAAACGAGTTATTCATCTTTACAAAAATGGCCGTCCAAGTTTATTAGAAACAATTTTGTTATCAGATAATTGGAACGATTTAACATATCGAACAAAATATTTATCAATACTATCTGATGCTGAACAAAAACTTAGTGAAGATATTCAAAAAGCAATCGTTGGACTTGAAGATAAAAATAATAATTACAAAGTAGAATTAAACAGAAAGCGTGAACTCCGTAGAGAGAAACAGAGTGAAAGCAGTAATCTAGAAAAAGATAAAAAAACTAGAAAACGATATCTTAAAGAAATTGAAGAAGATAAAAATAGATTAGAAAATGAATTGAGTAATAAGAAAAAAATGATTACCGAGATTGAAGGGTTAATAGGGAAATTACTTAAGGATAAGAATGAATCCAAACGGCGTGAAGTAGAATTAGCAAGAAAACGCGCTGAGCAACATAAAGCAACTTCAGGGAATTTTGCATCTCAAAAGAAGAAGTTACCTTGGCCGGTTCAAGGTAAAGTAATAACCCATTTTGGCAATCAGCGCAACAATAGATTAAACACTATCACAGAAAATACAGGGATTGATATCAAAGCCACAGAGGGAGCAAAAGTTTCTGCTGTACTTGATGGAATGATTACAACTATAACTTATCTAAGAGGTTTTGGAAATCTTATTATTGTTGACCATGGAGGTGGATATCTTAGCGTTTATGCTCATATTGACAACATTATTGTTCACGAAAATGATTATGTACAACAAGGTGATGTTTTAGCTGAAGTCAGTAATTATGGATCTCTAGACGGATCAAAACTTCATTTTGAGATTTGGGGAAATAAACAAAAACTTGACCCTGAAAAATGGTTAATAAAAAAGTAAAATGATTTACAATAATTTAGCAGTTAACAATAAAATTTGGGATCGTTTATCATCTGCTTGGAAAAATGATAAATTACCACATGCAGTACTATTTTATGGAGCATCTGGAAGTGGAAAAGAAGCTCATGCAATAGAATTATCAGCCCTTGTAAATTGTATTGCTCCATCAGAAAACGGAGCTTGTGGAACTTGTCCGTCTTGTCAGAAAATTAAAACTTTTCAGCATAGTAATATATCGTTGGTCATTCCATATCCAAGAAGAAAAACTATTGATAAACACGACCCAGCAATTAAAGCTATAAATGATAAAGATATAACAATGCTGAGAGAAAAAATGGAAGAAATGGGACAAAATCCATATTCAAAAATTGAACTCGATAATGCAAATACGATATTGATTAATTCCATCCGTGATTTACGAAAAGAAATTTATATGAGTAGCTCAGAAGGTGGTTGGAAAGTTGTGCTAATTTTTAATGCAGAAAAATTGTGTCTTCCGCAACCGGAATCTGCTAACGCTTTACTGAAGATATTAGAAGAACCTCCATCTAGAACTATTTTCATTTTGGTAACTTCCAATATTAATTCAATGATTGAGACAATAATCTCTAGAAGTCAAAAAATGTATTTTCCACCAATATCATCCGATATTATCAAACAAAAGATGATTGAAGAAGGTATTGATAATGAAAAAGCTTCCGTAATGTCTCAAGTTGCTAATGGCGATATTCGTTTAGCTTATAAATTGCTAAAGTCATCAGGAGAGATATTCAAAGATATTGATCTCATTTTCGATTCGGTATTCAATCCGTCATCAGCCATTTGGCAGAAAATGATAAATAGAATATCTAATTTAAAGAGGAAAAGCCAAAATGAGATTAACTACTTTTTTCGATTGGCAATATATTTATTCAGAGATTTAATGCTCATTTCTGATTCTGTCGATCATACAAAAATGGTATTTTCAAATATGAGCGAAAAGTTGAAAGGAATGGAAGAAAAATATCAAAATGCAAATTGGGCTAATTGCATCACAGCACTCGAGGACACACTTGGATATATCAAGGCAAACGGATATGTACCATTGATGGTTACAACAATGCTAGGCGATCTGAGAGAGATTTTGAAAACGAGTAAAAAGTAATTATGATGAAAGGGAAAAATGTCAAAGTTTTATGTAACAACACCATTATATTATGTGAATGATAAACCACACATTGGCCATGCATATACCACGATTCTAGCAGACGTTCTTGCTAGATTTCATCGTTCAAACGGAGATGAAGTATATTTTCTTACCGGCACAGATGAACATGGTCAAAAAATTCAAGAAGCAGCTGAAAAACGAGGTGTTGATCCGCAGACTCATGTTGATGAATATGTGCAGAATTTCCAAAATTTGTGGAAAAAACTTCATATTGATTACGACGATTTTATTCGTACAACAGAACCTCGCCACACTGATAGAGTAAAAGAACTCTTACAAGAATTATGGGATAAAGGTGAAATTTATGCAGATGAATATGAAGGATATTATTCTGTATCAGAAGAACGATTTATTACAGAAAAAGAAGCAGAAGAAGGGGATTTTAGAGAAATTAAAAAACTGAAGGAACGAAATTATTTCTTCAAAATGTCAAATTACCAAGACAAACTTATAGAACATATTGAAACTCATCCAGATTTCATTAAACCATCAACAAGGAGAAATGAAGTACTCGGATTTTTAAAAAAACCTCTAAACGATTTATGTATATCCCGTCCGAAATCAAGACTAAATTGGGGTATTGAACTGCCATTTGACAAAGACTTTGTTACTTATGTTTGGTTTGATGCGTTGCTCAATTATATAACAGCAATTGGTTGGCGTAATGATAATGATAAGTTTGAAAAGTGGTGGCCAGCAAATTATCATTTAATGGCAAAAGATATTCTTACAACTCACGCTGTATATTGGCCAACAATGTTGATGGCATCCGATGTTCAATTACCAAAAACTATTTTATCTCACGGTTGGTGGATGATGGGCGAAACCAAAATGTCAAAATCGCTTGGCAATGTAATTAATCCGATGGATTTTATTGAGCAATATGGAGTTGATCCTGTTAGATATTTTTTGATGCGAGATATGGTTTTAGGTCAAGATGCGTCTTTTACAGAAGATGGATTTATTCGTCGTTACAATTCTGATTTAGCTAATGATTTTGGAAATTTGGTTAATAGAGTAACAATTTTGATTCACAAACATTTTGATAGTAAAATCCCTCAACCAGGTAAATTTGATGAAGTAGATTTGGAATTAATTGGTGTTGCTAAATCCACACCACAAATTGTTCGGAAACATATTGAGGAAATGAAAATTCCTGATGCAATAGAAGTATCAATTTCACTTATGAGGAATCTGAACAGATATTTAGAAACTCGAGCACCTTGGAAACTTGTTAAAGAAGACAAATCTGCGTGGAGTGTTTCCGCAACAACACTGTTTTTATCAGCGGATATTTTGCGAATTGGAGCACAACTTCTTCATCCGGTTATGCCAAGTAGAATTGAAACAATATTGAGTATATTGGGAGCATCGAAAATCCCAATTAATGATGTTTCTTTGGGACTACTAAAAGCAGGATCATCACTCGGTGAAGGGAAATCACCATTTCCAAGAATTGATGTAAAATGAAAATGATTGATAGTCACGCTCATTTGTATTATGATAGCTATCGGGATTTACCAGAGGTTTTGGAAAGAGCTGAAGAAGCTGGAGTAACTCAAATAATTTGTATTGGGACTGATTTACAGTCTTCAGAAAAATGTATAGAACTTGCAGAAAAACACCCACAATTATTTGCAACAGTTGGGATACATCCACACGAAGCTAAAATGGCACCTGTGCAATATTTAAATTTCCTAGAGAATTTTCTGCATCATCCAAAAGTTGTGGCTTTAGGTGAAATCGGATTGGATTATCATTACAATCATTCAAGTCCAGATATCCAAAAGAGAGTGTTTAGAGAACAATTGGAATTGGCAAACTCTGTTGAAATTCCTGTTGTGATTCATAGTAGAAAATCTGATGATGATTTGTTGTATTGTATCAGAAAGAGTAACAGCAAAAATGGAGTTGTCCATTGCTTTTCAAGTGGTGTAGAAACTGCTAAACAACTCATAGAAATTGGATTTTATATTTCATTTACTGGGATTGTTACATTTGGAAATAATGAAACCGAAGAAGTTATTAGAGCAATTGATATAAACAGCATTATGATAGAAACTGATTCTCCTTATTTATCACCAATCCCATTTAGAGGAAAACGAAACGAACCAGCTTTCGTGAAATATGTTGCAGAGAAAATAGCAGAATTGAAAGATATTTCAGTTGAAGAAGTTGCTAACTTAACAACAATCAATACTCAAAAATTATTCACTCAACTGACAAATTGAAACATCCAATAAGAAAAAAGTGGGGGCAAAATTTTCTACAAGATCCCAACATAATTCGTAAAATTGTAGATGTGGTAAATCCTATTGAAGAAGATGTTATTTTAGAAATTGGACCTGGCAAAGGTGCGTTAACATTTGAGCTCACTCCAAAAGTGAAACAATTAATCGCTGTAGAAATCGATCCACTATTAGTTGAATACCTAAATAAAAGAAAGCAAAGTAATTTGGTTATTCATCAGGCAGATATTTTGGATTTTGGTTTCAACCAGATGGAATACAAATATTTAATTGTCGGGAATTTGCCATACAACATAACTTCGCCTATTATTTTCAAACTGCTTGAAAATACGAATTGGAACAAAGCTGTATTTATGGTGCAAAATGAAGTTGCGGAGCGAATGTCAGCAAAGCCAGGAAATAAAATTTACGGTAGATTGTCAGTAATGGTTCAAGCATTTGCAAAAGTGCAGTATCATTTCAAAGTTCCACCAGGAGTGTTCTTCCCTCAGCCAGATGTAAATTCTGCAGTAATATCTTTAACTCCGATTAGAAGAAATATTGACGATAGATTATTATTTACAGAGATTGTCCGTACAGCATTTGGTCAGCGACGCAAAAAGATACGGAATACATTAAAATCTTATTTAGTAGAAAATAAATTGGAACAAATTGGAGATTTAAGACCTGAAGATCTTGCAGTTTCAGATTTTATTGATATATCAAACTCTTGCAAGGAATTATAGAAACTAGTATATTTAATGCTCTGCAATTTAATTTATTTGGAGATTTGAATGGCGACAAAAAAAGAAGATAAGAAAAAAACAACCAAAAAAGTTGACAATTCTGTAAAGGCAGAAAAGAAGTCTTCCGTTGCTACAACAAAGGATAAAACCAAAACTCAAACAAAAACGAAGGCAATTAAACCTACAAAAGAAAAAAAAGTAGCTACTCCCAAAAAAGAAGAATCAACTGAAGCTAAACCAAAAAAGAAGAGAAAATCAGCAGTAGATAAAAAAATCCAAAAACTTGGGAATGATGCAAATCGTGCATTAAGTAGATATCTTCAGGAAATTGGTAAATTTCAACCACTAGATCCATCCCGTGAGGTTGAACTTGCAATTAAGGTCAAACAGGGAAATAGAAAAGCTTTAAAAGAATTAACTGAAGCTAATTTGAGATTTGTAGTGAGTGTAGCCAAAGATTATCAAGGACAAGGTTTACCTTTAACTGATTTGATTAATGAAGGAAATCTTGGACTAATTAAAGCAGCTGAACGATTTGATGAAACTCGTGGTTTCAAATTTATTTCTTATGCAGTATGGTGGATTCGCCAGTCTGTTTTACAAGCACTTGCTGAGCATTCAAGAATTGTACGACTTCCACTGAATCGTGTTGGAACAATTAGCAAAATTAACAAAGCATCAGAAAGATTAGAGCAGGAATTTGAAAGATCTCCAAGAGATGATGAGTTGGCTCGTCAACTCGAGATGGGAGCTCACGAAGTAGCTGATGCACAAAGAATTTCTAGGCGACATCATTCTTTGGATACACCATTCTCTGAAGATGATACTAATGGTCTTTTAGATGTTATTGCAGATACGAAACAGGAAAATCCTGATAAAGGACTGATGATGGATTCTTTGCAAGAAGAAGTAGCAGCTGCACTTGAAACATTAAAGGACAGAGAACGCGATGTTATAAAAATGTATTTCGGTATTGAAAGAGAATATGCACTCACTCTAAACGAAATCGGTGAAGAATTTACATTAACACGAGAGCGAGTCCGTCAGATAAAAGAAAAAGCAATTAGACGACTTCGTCATCGTTCAAGAAGCAAAAAATTAAGAGCATATTTAGGTTAAATAATTAAATATCAATAAAGGAGGTAAGGACCTTTTGGTAAAGGTAACTATAAGAAGTAATGAACCATTTGAAAGAGCACTCAAGCGTTTCAAAAAGAAGTGGGAAAAAGCTGGTATTTTAAGAGATGTTAGAGCTAAACAGCATTATCTTAAACCGAGTTTGGAAAGAAAAATGGCAAAGCAAAAACCTAGAAAGAGAAGTTAAATACTTCACTTTTTGATTTTGAAAGTCCAGATTTTATTCTGGACTTTTTTTTGCATTCAATCTATTTAGTCAAATATGGGTAACTTTACACTATGAGTATAATAAGAGGAATATCTGGAATAAGAGGAATTGTTGGCGAAACACTTACTTATGAAATCGTCGGAATTCACTCTAGAGCATTTTCTATAATCCAAAAATCAGGTGGAATTCTGTTGGCCAGAGATAGCCGTTCTCACGGTGATGAATTGCTGAAATCTGCTATAAAATCATTGCACAAAAGTGGTAGAAAAGTGCTAGATTGTGGAATTATTCCAACTCCTACTGCACAATTTTTAGTAGAAAAACATCAACTTGCTGGAGGTATTGTAATTACTGCAAGCCACAACCCGAGTGAATGGAACGGAATGAAATTTATTGATTCCGATGGATGTTTTTTGGATGCTAACAAAAACACCCAGTTGTTTCAAATTGCTGATGAAGATAATTTTGCAGAAGAATTTACTTCAGGAGAAGCTATTGATTTTACAAGTGAAGTCAATGAACACATCCAGCATACAATAAATCTGAGTGCTATTGATTCAAATAAAATTAGAGAGCGAAAATTTAAGGTTGTGGTGGATTCTGTAAATGGTGCTGCATCTAAAGTTCTGCCAAAATTATTGTCAAAACTCAACTGTGAGGTTATTCCAATGCATTGTGAACTTGATGGAAAATTCCCGAGAGGTGCCGAACCATTACCGGAAAATTTAGCAGAACTCTCTAACGCAGTAATCCAAAATGGTGCAGATGTAGGATTTGCAACCGACCCAGATGGAGACAGACTTGCAGTTGTGGACGAAAATGGTAATCCACTTGGTGAAGAATATACATTAACTATTTGTGCCGATGGGTTTCTTGCACAAAACAGAATTAAACAACCGCTAGTTACAAATTTATCCACAACAATGGCGTTAGATAAAATCGCTGAAAAGTATAAAACTAATGTAACTCGTTCTGCAGTTGGTGAAATAAATGTAGTAAATTTGATGAAAGAGTTAAACTCTCCACTGGGTGGTGAGGGAAATGGTGGTGTAATTCTTCCGGAATCTCACTACGGTAGAGATTCACTTGTGGGATGTGCAATGTTTCTCAATCGAATGGCACAAACTAATGAAACCGTGAGTAAAATTTTTGAGTCTATGCCACAGTTTACAATGGTAAAAACTAGAATTCAGTTGGATGAACTAAATCCTGAAATTGCTATAAAAAATATTGCCGACGAATTTTATAATGTAGAACAAAATACTGTTGACGGTCTTAAACTAATTTGGGCTGACAGATGGGTGCATATTAGAAAATCCAATACAGAACCAATTATTAGAATTTACGCAGAAGCTCCAACAAAAGAACTTGCATTAAAATTAGTAGATAAAATCAAATCCATTATTAATTGAGGATAATTCTATGAAACCAAATGAACTTGCAAAATTTATTGACCATACACTGTTAAAACCAGATGCCACTCACAAACAATTAACCAAATTAAGTGAGGAGGCCATACAATATCAATTTGCCAGTGTTTGTGTAAATCCGTGGAATGTTTCTTATTGTGCAGAAATCCTCAAAGATTATAAAATTCCTGTTTGCACTGTAGTTGGATTTCCACTCGGAGCGAATACTACAATTATCAAAACATCTGAAGCGGTTCAGTCAATTGCAGATGGTGCAACTGAACTTGATATGGTTATCAATATCGGAGCGTTGAAAAACCAAGATTATGAATTAGTGGAAAACGATATTCGGCAGATTGTTGATGTATCTTTCGGGAATCTTGTAAAAGTTATTATCGAAACTTGTTTACTGACTGAAGATGAAAAAGTTACAGCGTGCAAAATCTCGAAAAATGCAGGAGCTGATTTTGTTAAAACATCTACAGGATTTTCTACAGGTGGTGCAACTGTCGAAGATATCAAATTAATGAGAAAAATAGTAAGTAATGAAATGGGAGTAAAAGCTTCCGGTGGAATCAAAAATTTAGAAGACACACTTGCAATGATAAATGCAGGAGCCAATAGAATTGGTGCAAGCGCAGGTGTATCAATAGTAACAGAAAGATAAATAAATGAACGATGTTGTCCTTCCTAAAAAAGGAACTGATGTAGAATTAACGATTGAATCTTTGGCGTTTGGTGGAATGGGAGTTTCACATATTCACAACGCAGTTGTGTTTGTGAAAAATGCAATTCCGGGTCAAAAAGTAGTTGCTCGTATTACAAAAAAACGGTCGTCTTTTCTTGAAGCTAGGAGATTGCGAGTTGTTTCAGAATCTCCTCAAGCTGTTGAGGTAAAATGTAAGCATTTTGAAAATTGTGGAGGTTGCACTCTTCAGAATTTGGATTATTCTGTCCAGCTGAAATATAAAGAAGAACAAGTGAAAGATATTTTTCGGCGAATAGGTGGATTTCAGAAAATTTCCGTTGAACCAATTTTAGGTTGCGATGAACAATTCCATTACCGAAATAAAATGGAGTTTACATTTTCTAACCGCAGGTGGACAATTGATGGACAAGATGAAAACCTTCCTGAGAATTTTGCCTTGGGATTGCATGTTCCGGGTAGATGGGATAAAATTCTTAACATTGATGAATGCTATTTGCAACAATCAATCGCTACAGAAATTTTACAACGCACAAAAAAACTGGCTTATGAACTCAATTTGGAACCGTATGATATAAAAAATCACACAGGATTTTTACGAAATTTAGTCATAAGAGTTCAAGAAACAGGCGAATTGATGGTAAATATCGTAACATCTCGCGAAGAACCAAAACTACTCGAACCTATAATAGAAATGATAGTTAAGGAATTTCCACAAGTAACCAGTTTAGTGAATAATATTACCACTCGAAGAGCAGGTGTTTCTCACGGTGAGTGGGAGGTGGTTTTACACGGAAATGATCATATCATCGAAAAGCTTGGGGATTACGAATTTGAAATTTCTGCAAATTCATTCTTCCAAACGAACACCAATCAAGCGAAAAATCTTTACGATATAATTGCGGAAGAATCTGAGCTCACAGGAAATGAAGTTGTGTATGACCTTTTTTGCGGAACTGGATCTATATCGCTATATCTTTCTAAAAAAGCAAAAATGGTTTACGGATTTGAATTAGTTGGCGATGCTGTTCAGGATGCAATGGAAAATGCACAGAAAAATGGTGTGGACAATGCTTGGTTTTTTTCCGGTGATTTAATGAATTTATTTCGTACAAACATAGAAGCACAAAAATTAGAATCTCCCGATGTTGTGGTGTTAGACCCACCAAGAGCTGGGCTTCATCCAAAAACTATACCTGATATTATAAAGAAATCTCCTAAGAGAATTGTATATGTTTCGTGTAATCCAGCAACACAAGCACGAGATGTTAAAGATTTATGTGATAATGGATATCAACTGACAAAACTCCGTCCTGTTGATATGTTTCCGCATACACCTCATATCGAAAATGTAGCGACTTTGGTTAGATTAGATTGAGGGAGAGGGGAAACCGTAGGTAGGAATACGACTAACGAATAAACTTACCCCCAGAATGCGGGGGGTGGGTTGATTGCGAGTTATGTAGCATCTTACTTTATTCATCTGGAACAAGTACAAATTGAACTTCAATTGTTTCCTCATGATCAAGCTTAATACTAAATGATTCAGGAGAAGATTGATATCCTTCTTGCAAATTTGATATTCTTAAAGAATAAGTTGTTAATGATTCAACGTCTTCAAAATGGAATTTACCATTAGTATCGGATGTGTCCCTTTGAATTGTCCGCTGGAGCTATTTGTTATGTTTTTTTCATCTTCTACCGCCTGTAACTTATCGTACCATTCCCATAACTGTTGAAAGTCAGCATCTTTTGGTAAAGGATTATTATCAATGAACATTGCGTTCATAAATTGATTTAAATATGCTTCACCAGACCTACGAGGATGATTTGCAATCCATGAGTTATAAAAACTATTTTCAACTCGGTAATGATGTGAATGTATAAATGGTGACCATGTTGAAGTGAGGTCATCCTCATCACGTACGTCTATAATTTCAAATTCTTCCAAATTTCGAGAGTCAGTACTTCCCCATGCCTTTTTTAACAACTCAACTGCTCGTGTATCCGATACTGGCGCACCATAACCAAATACTGTGACCATAAAAACATGTTTTAGTAAGTCCTCAAGCGTTGCCCACTGTCGGGAAATAAACTCATCTAGATGATAGTTCTTCTCCGAAACTGGATATAAAATATTTGTTGGTGTTAAAGGCTGATCACATTCGTGACAGAAACCACCATTATTACCCATCATGTGCCCATTTTCACAGTACCCAACCTCAACATTACCATGTAAGAAAAGTACTCTTGGTAATTTAAACCTTTTACCGTTCCGCTGTATAGCCTGAACTAGAAATGGATCCCAGTTGAATGTGGCTATAAAATCTTTGTTGCGAAGAGACAAAACAAGATGATCATAAATAGTTGGCTCATCTGGTATCTCCATATTTTGAAAATAATTATAAACTTCATTTTCTAGCTCTTTTCTTAGAGACTCTAGCTCTGGATTCTTATGTATTTCAGAATAAATATCTTCAAAATTATTAGATGTTGTTTTTATTTTTGCTCCTTCGATTAATTTTTCTATTCCTAGCGTCTCCACAAAGTTATTCATCAATGGTAATATTTTTCCATTTTTATCACCATTTGGAAAGGCAGCATAACTTGCTCCAGCTCCGAGAATTACGAGATGGGGTTTGCCAACTTCTATCTGATTAATTTCTTGTTCTATTGATACTTCCATTCTTCACCTAAGAAATATAACGGTTGAAATAACCTGCGTGAAAATTTTCACCACAAGCATTTCCTATGTCCAAATTTACTATTGAAAACCCACAAAACATAAATTCACGCTACACGCTTTTCACGTCAGGTTGATTGGGGGTTAGGTTTGCGTAATCTCTCATAATTGTCTTTTCGCCCACAAATAGCTTATTATATAAGTTGGAAATATTATGATATAAAGTAGAAACATTGGCATCATTCTCAAAATTGAAATATGATTTGAATTTACTACCAAAACTGCGGCGACAGTCAAAAGAGTAATTACTGGAAACACGGTGATTATTAAAATATCTGCTCGTTCGATCGGCTTTTTTTGAGCCCAAAACAATAACACTGTCCATCCAGCAACCAATGTCCCAGCAATTCTTGATACATATAAATAAGCATCGGATATTTCAAATGGGCTTGGATTCAGAATTATTTCTGCAACCTTTGGAGAAAATAAAAGCACTGTCGCTATTGCGTCAGCAACAATCCCAATCCAATATGATGCCATTAATAGATTCTTCATTTACACAACCTAACCATGATTATCCTCTTGGCTGATAGTGTTTATCCCGCCAAACGGTCGTATAACCATTTTTGAAAATCTGTTCATAATGTATCTCCTGGACTTTTTACAACCCAATGATATTTGTAAATATTTGTGTAGTGCCATAAGATTATTTCTTTTTCGGTTTTATAATCTTCTTTTTTGCCTTCTTCTCCAAAGTTTTAATGCTCTCCAGATAGTCTTTTTCCGCTTTGCTCAGTGTTTCTCTCTGATACTTTTTATACTCCACTTCAGCTTTCTCTAAAGCTTTTTTGTGGCTTATTTTACCTGAATTCTTCAAAACTCCTTCACCAAAATCTCCCAACAACTTATCAAGAGTTTTAATATGATCCTTCATGCTCATTGTCTGCTCATTCATCGCCCGTAACTCCGCCAATTCAAAATATGCCGAAACAAGACGATTCAATTTTTCCAATTCTTCAATTGTCAAATAATTTTTTGCTATGCGTACTTCCTCTAAAACGGGCAAGTCGTCGGCAAAAACCGTTAAACCCATAAACTCCTTCTTACTATCGGCACGGTTGTAAATCACTTCCGCCGCTGTTTGTTTATGCGTGGCATAATGCAGTTTGTTTTGCACAATTTTGAAAAACCTGATTGAATGTAGAGATTTAGGATCATAATCAACACTTGTGGCGTAGAGATCAAGAACCTGTCGATACAACACTTTTTCACTGGATCGAATATCACGAATACGGGCTAAAAGTTTTTTCCAGTACACTCCGCCACCATTATTTTTTAATAATTCATCATTCATCGTAAATCCTTGAACAAGGTACTCGCTTAGCCGTGCAGTCGCCCATTGGCGAAAATGTGTGCCCCGCAAGGACTTTACTCTATATCCAACAGAGATAATGACATCCAGATTATAAAAATTAGTTGGTTTGGTAGAAAAATCGGAAATTCCGATTTTTCTCATAGAGGTTTCGGGAAATAACTCTTTCTCTTTATAAATATTGATAATATGTTCGTTGATGGTTGAGCGACTTTTATCAAACAACTCTGCCATTTGATCAATTGTCAACCAAACAGTCTCACCTTCAATCCGAACCTCAATCTTTGGCTGACCCCTGTCGCCTTCATAAATGATTATTTGATTGTCGGATATATTATCTTTCATAGTTTAAATATTAACCTCAATTAATTTCGTCGTGGTTAAACTGCAATAATAGCCGTATAACCATTTTTGAAAATCTGTTCTTAATGTATCTCCTGGACTTTTTACTACCCAATGATATTTGTAAATCTTTATGTATTGCCATAGTTATTTTTTAGGATTATCCTTTAATTTCTTTGTGTTAGTATTACTACTGCCCAAATAATTTTCATCAGAAATAACACTCTTTCCAGTTTGCTCTTCTAATTCTTTTCTTGCTTGTTTTGCAACATTCCCACCTTTTTGAGCTACTTGTTTATTTTCAAGCAAACCTTTTGGATTCTTTTCTTTTGATATTTCTGTAGTTGAAGCTTCTGCTAACATATTTAAAACTAATTCAAGATTGGTCATATTGTCTCTCAAATTTTGTTTTTTTAATCCTTTGAAACTTTTATATTGTTTTACAGATTTCTCCGCCCAAGCTTTTGTAATTTCATCAGTTAGAATTGCATATTCTAAACCTTCTTTCATTCCTTTTTCTTTCCATTCATCTGTTAATTCTTTTCTAACTTCAATACTCTTAAGTCTTTGATTTATCCAGTCTTTGGAATACCCTTTTTTAAGATATGTTTGCATTGCTCTTTCAAAAGCAAGTTCTGGATCTTCTGTTTCTTCAATTCTTTCATATCCAACTTTGGCAAGCCACAGTTTGAAAGGCTCAGCTTTTGGAGATGGGATTGATTGAATAAGTCTCAATATATTTTCTGTATCTAAAACATCTGTATTATAAAATTTACCGTCAGATGATTGCATTTTTAGTTGTCCGATTTTTTCGGACAACTGACTTCCTTCATTTAATAACTTCTTTTTTAAATCATTCCAATATTTTCTAGGTCTTATATTTCCAGTTAAAACTTCAATAACATCCACAACGGAAAAATACCAAAACTCTTTTACTTCGTCCCAATGACGACGAACTTGTTTTTCGTGAAAAAGTATTATTGAATTATCTTTTTTAGTCATAATTTTAGAAATTTATCAGTTGAAATTTATGTTCATAATATACTAATTATCTTTAAATATTCAACTGCATTTCCACCTAAATATCAAAATGTCATTTTTGTATTTACGCAATCTGTCGCGTATTTTTTACCGTCTGCCTACCCCACAAAATGAGGGGGTGGAGTGAGGGTTATAAAGCACAATGATTTAGAAAGAATAACCTAACCCCAAAGTAAGTGCCATGCCAATCCCTTTTGAGTTGTAAGAATAATTTTCTTCTCCATATCTATTAATTGTAGAATCTCTAAAATATCTTTCCCCTACATCTATATATAATGTTATATGCTTTAGAAATGCAATTTCCAAACCAAAACCAGCGCTAATAGCAAAAATGCTACTTTCTTGTTTTTCATCGTAACCCCAATAGCTATCATCCCATTCATAGCCATAAAATTGTTTTTTAAAACCTACTAATCCATAGAGTCTAGTGTGTTTTGTTTTGATGAAATTCTTTTCAAAAGTAGCACCAAATTCATACCAGTTTTCAGGACCATACTCGTCATCATAAGAATAGACATATCCTGCAATTCTAATCGCATAATCTGGTTTGTAGAATCTATATGTTAAACCAGAACCTGAAAGACCAGAAACAGATATACCTAAATGATGCCTAAATTGAAAATTATCGGAATGTTGACCTATTAAACATCCAATTCCTAGAACAAATAGAATTACTACTTTTTTCATTTTACTATTTCCTAATTTTGTCCTTTGATTATTAAAGTTAGACGATTAAAGGACACTCAAACACCGCCTAACGAATGAAATAACCTGCCCCGAATGCTTTCGGGGTCAGGTTGATTGGGGGTTATGTGTAAAATCAAAATTCACTTTTTAATTTTTGATTATCAATATTATATGCTTCTTTTGAGGAATAAAAAAACGAATGTATAAAATGCCCATAACTACCAGCACCTATTTGATAAGTTAGTTTTCCAGAAAATGCATCCCAACTATGCTGATATGATAACTCATTAATAGACATTGAAGTAATCCTGCTACTCACGTTATCACTTTCCCTTCCAATTGCCGTTTTGATTGTTTTACCATACACGTCCATAATCAATTCTGCTCTACTAAAATAAGCATTAAGGCTCGCTTGATTATTATCTGTGACAAAATGTACAGATGCTTTATAAAGTTTGTTATTATAAAATTCTAATTGTAGAGTAGACTTGTTACCTTGAAAAACAAAATTACTTACATCAATTATTGTAGTGTTTGAAGTGGAATTATCAACCTTGGACGTCTGTGGGCCAAGTATATCTTTTACTTGAGATACAGTCATTCCCCATTGATATTCTTGAAATCCTGTAATATCTTTTCTTTTCAGAACATTTCCATCTTCTTCTTTGCCAGGTAATGTTTTTTCATCAATATATGTCCATTCACTTGTAATTATTTCTGTTTCTCCTCCATATGTAGTCTTCATTTGCCAAGATGAATTTGCAGACATTCCATCTTTTGCAAAATGTACTGTCATAAATTCATCGCCGATACCCATAGCAGTCATATCAGTGTGCAACTGTAAGTATAATGAATTATCTTCAGTTTTTAATATATCATATTTATCAATCCTTGTTAGCCCGCGACCATCCTTTAGGATCACTTTAGCTGAGTATTCGTTATTATTGTTATAATAATAATCTGTACCGCCTGTACCTCCATCAGAACTTCTAAACCAGTGTCCTATTAATAATTCAGCAGGGGTCATTTCTG
>JACNLC010000041.1 GCA_014381725.1 Fidelibacterota bacterium
TAATTGTGCATTCGATAGAATATGCAATTGATTCTAAACTTCCAGACACAATTTATGTTTCTACAGATGATGAGCGCATTGCAGAGGTTTCGAAAAACGCAGGTGCGGAAATTATCGAACGACCTGCTGAAATTGCGGGAGACACCGCAACGACTGAAAGTGCGATTGAACACGCTTTATCAGTTATGGATATTCAACCTGATATTATTGTTCTGCTTCAAGCGACCAGTCCGTTACGCCCTAAATATTCTTTGGATAAAGCATTGCAACATTTCATTGATGGTGGGTTTGATTCTCTGCTGAGTATTTCCCCAACTCACCGATTTTTTTGGAGAATTGAGGATGATATTGCCAAACCAAAATACGATTATTCAAATCGCCCACGACGACAAGATATGAAACCGGAAGATATTCGTTATGTTGAAAATGGTTCGCTTTATATTCTCACAAGAGAGCACTTTGAAAAAACAGAAAATCGTTTGGGTGGAAAAATCGGGTATTTTATTTTCCCAGAAAAATACAGTATGGAAATCGATACCAATCAAGATTTTATTTTATTAGAAACAATTGCTGAATTGGGCTAATGCAGGATTTATCTATGCAGATATTAGAGATGCTGTCAATATAATTTGAATCCTTTGAGAAACAATTAAATTGGTAAAAGATATAGAAATATTATCTCAAAATATTAAACATAAAGCACTAGATCTGGGATTCTCTCTAGTTGGGATTTCTAAAGCAAAGTTATCCGATAAAACTTCAGAAAGACTAGATGATTGGATTTTGAACAATTATCACGCATCTATGAAATGGATTGAAAATCGAGCAGAAGAACGGAAAAATATATTTCATTATTATCCTCAAGCAAAGTCAATAATATCAGTCGGGCTGAATTATTTTACAGGAGAAGCAAAAGGGAAACACAAAATCTCAAACTATGCTTGGGGAGACGATTATCATCTTATTGTGAAATCAAAATTACGAGAGTTACTTTCATACATTAAATCTACTAAAAAAGGTATTGATGGAATCGTATGCGTGGACACCTCTCCTGTAATGGAAAAAGTTGTGGCGCAAAATGCTGGACTTGGCTGGATTGGTAAAAATACTAATTTGCTTACTAAAGATTTTGGTTCTTGGGTATTTTTGGGAGAAATCATCCTTAATATAGAACTGGATTACAATGATACAACACCACAAAATTATTGTGGTGATTGCACAAAATGTATAGACGCTTGTCCAACAAACGCGTTAGTTAAACCTTATGTTTTGGATTCCAATCAGTGTATTTCATATCTAACAATTGAACATCGCAACGAGATAGATTTAGAATTGTTTGATAGATTCAATGGTTGGATTTACGGTTGTGATATTTGCCAACAAGTATGTCCGTGGAATATTAAATTTTCTAAAATTACTGAAATGGACGAATTCAAAGAACGAGAATTGATTATAAAACATTCAAAAGATAATTGGCAAAATTTAACCGAAGACGAATTTAAAGAAATATTTAAAAAAAGTCCTGTCAAAAGAACTAAATTTGTAGGGTTGAAACGAAATTTAGATATTACTAATTAATGAAGGAGAATAAATGAAAATTGGTGTATGCTTAGCAGGTTGCGGAGTTATGGATGGCTCTGAAATTCACGAATCTGTAATTACAATTTTGGCACTCGATAGACTTGGAGTTGAAATTATTTTTATGGCTCCGGATGTTAATCAGCTCAAAGTTGTCAATCATCTTGATGCATCCAATTTGAATGAAAACCGAAATGTTCGTGTAGAAAGTGGACGAATTGCCCGTGGAAGTGTGATGGATATTGCTGAAGTATCCTCTAACAATATCGATGCTCTAATTTTCCCCGGTGGATTTGGTGCTGCATTAAATCTGTGTGATTTTGGTATTAGCGGACCAAATTGTAACATTCATTCTGAAGTGAAACGAATCGTACAAGAAATGATACAATCCAAAAAACCAATTGGTGCAATTTGTATAGCTCCTGCAATGTTAGCAAAAGCAATTGAAGATTTGAACCTCAATGCGAAACTCACAATCGGAACTGATAGTGGAACTGCATCAGCAATTGAGTCGATGGGAAGTAAGCATATCAATTGTTCCGTTACGGATTGTGTTGTAGATGAAACCAATAAAATTGTAACAACACCTGCTTATATGCTGTCTGAAAATATTTCTGAAGTTGCAACTGGAATTGAAAAATTAGTAACTAAAATAATACAATTTGTATAAATGGTAAGTTTTTATAGCTTTTATAAATATTTGACAAAAAAAACCTCATCGAATGATGAGGTTTTTCAATATAGTTTTATAGAAAGGATTTAAGCTTCAGCGTAAATGCTAACTTGTTTTTTATCTCTTCCTTTTCTTTCAAATTTAACTCTGCCATCAATAGTAGCAAACAAAGTATCATCTCCACCTTTACTTACATTTTTTCCTGGATGAATTTTTGTCCCTCTTTGACGAACTAAAATGCAACCAGCAGTAACTAACTGACCATCGGCTCGTTTAGCACCCAAACGCTTGGAGTGACTCTCACGACCATTCTTTGAACTTCCAACACCTTTTTTATGTGCCATAACTTATCCTTTCTTCTTTTCGTCAGTTTTTTTAACAACAGTAGTCTTTTTTACTGTGGCTTTTGTTTTGGATTTAGTAACTGTTTTTTTAGCAGTTGCTGGTTTAGTTTTATTTGGTGCTACTTTCTTTTCAACCTTATCAACTACTATTACAGAATAATTTTGGCGATGTCCTTGTTTTTTTTGATAACCTTTTCTGCGTTTCATCTTAAACACAATGATTTTTCTCTCTCTACCATGAGATACAATCTTAGCATCAAGCGACATCCCTTTAATAAAAGGTTCACCTATAATCTTTTTCTTGTCATCGTCAAAATATAACACTTTATCTAGTGTCACTTTTTCACCAACTTTTCCGGAGATAAGAGGAACTTTAACCTCAACACCCGGCTCAATTTTAAATTGTTTTCCTAAATAATCAACTAATGCATACATAATTCATTCCTAATTTAGCTCAATAATTTATTTCAATATTCATTTGTGAAGCAAGTTAAACTTCAGAAGTTACATCTCTCTTTCGTTTTTTTGAAAAAACTCTGAATTTATCTGGAAGTAAATCTTGATCTGCTTTTATTTCTATTAACATCCAATTTTCCCACATAAACCCACTAATAACCTTACTTTTAGTTTCTTTTATATATTCAGCAAGTTCTGGATGTAAATATAAAATTAATCGTCTGTCATTTGCTTTTGCTCTAAATCGTTTTAACCAATTTTCGAGTTTTGTTAATACTGTATATTTTGATGAAATTCTACCCAAACCACGGCAAGTTGGGCATTCTTCACTAACAGTTTGTAATAGTGATTGTCGAATTCTTTGACGAGTCATTTCCAGTAAGCCAAAATTTGAAAATTCAGATAATGAAACTTTTGCACGGTCACTTTTTAAAGCTTCTTTTAGCTCATCAAATACTTTTTTTCGATTTTTTGGTTCTTGCAAATCAATAAAATCAATAACAATTAATCCACCAAGATCTCTTAACCTAAGCTGTCGTGCTATTTCTTTTGCTGATTCTATATTAATTTTAAGTGAATTTTGCTCGTGATCTTTTTTCCCAATAAAACGACCACTATTTACATCAATTACCAACATAGCTTCAGTTTGTTCGATAACTAAATGAGCACCACTTTTCATCCAGACCTTGCGCCTAAGAGATTTTTCTACTTGTTCTTCTATATTATTTTGGTCAAAAACCGAACCTTTGCCTTTATGTATTACAAGTTTATCAATTTGATTTGGAGATACTTCTTTTATATAACCAGCTATTCTCTTGAAAACCACTTTAGAATCCACTACTATCTTACTAACATCCACCGTAAAGAGATCTCGTATCACTTGATCAGCAGTTGAGTAATCTTGATAAACGCAAACTGGAGCATCAGATTTTTTAGACGTTTCATCCATTTTTTTCCACGAATCCAACAATCGACTATAATCTTGTTCTAAGATACTGTGATCCTTCCCTTCGGCAATCGTCCTGACAATCAGCCCAAATTCATCTGATTTTAGTTCTTTGACAACTCTACGCAATCTTCGTTTTTCATATTTGTCAGACATTTTCCTAGAGATACCAATAAAATTGCTTTTAGGAACAAGTACGAGTAAACTTCCAGGCAAAGATATATCTGTAGTAACCCTGGGACCTTTCCCAGCATAAGGTTCTTTAATAACCTGCACCAATATCTCGTCATCTGTTTTTAGGTCTTTTGCTGGGTCAAAATCTGATTTCTTGTTTTTATTTGTTTTTTTATCTGTCTCATCAGAATCATCATCATCCGAAATAGAAAAATTACCCAAATTTTCAGGACTTTCAATTTCTGAAAAGGGTAAAAATGCATTAATATTATAGCCAATATCTACAAAAGCTGCTTGCATACCGGGAATTACATTCTGGATTTTACCTTTATAGATATTTCCAACCATTCGTTGGTGATGTGGTAATTCAATATATAACTCTACGAGTTTTTCATCCTCTACAATTGCAATTCTTGTACTCCCAGCAGATACATTTATAAATATCTCTTTGTTTGCGACCATTCGTCCACCTTAATTTCTTTATATAAACAGGAAACGATTGAGCAAAACAACCCTCTTGGGTCATCTATCTCAATCACCTGTATGTTTACTTATACTTATTTAACTTCTCGTGGATTTACTTGAGGAAAAAGAAGAATAAAATTTCTACAATTAAAAATACTTGTTAATAAAACAAAAAATATCTGGTAAAAAAAACAAACTAAAATAAAAGAAAAATGTGTTAAATCTGTATTCTTTTACCTCTATCCACCACGGAAATGTATGTTTATTATTGCAAATTACCTAATAATAATATTTAAGATATATAGAATTTTTTTAAGAATTTGCTTTATTATGACATTTTTCTGTTGGTGGTGCTTTGTTATAAACTGTAATTTTTGGTGATGTTTTATTAACAGATTTTCCAGAAAATCAAATAAAAGGAGAAAATAAAATGGCTCTATATATAAACGAAGATTGTATAAATTGTGGTGCTTGTGAACCTGAATGTCCAACTGAGGCGATTACTGAAGGCGACGATATCTATGAAATCGATGCTAAAACATGTGTTGAGTGCGAAGGACATTTTGACGAACCTCAATGTATAGAAGTTTGTCCAGTTGACTGTATTTTCAAAGTTCAATAAGATAAATACAGATAAACTTTCACATAAACGGCTGTCATTTTGATGGCCGTTTGTGTGCTATGGATATATTTAGGAAAACAAAATGACAGAAAAACAAATTCTTGAACTACTAAAAAACATCAACTATCCCGGGTTTACACGAGATATTGTTTCATTTGGAATGGTTGATAATATCGCAATTGATAAAGATACAGTTGAAATAACTCTTTCAATAGATACGAAAAATAATGACCTTAAATCTCAGCTAACAAATCAAATTACTGAACTGATATCTTCAGAAACTGATAAATTAAAAATTATCGTAAATATACAAGAATCCAAAACAGACAAATCCCAAACAATAAAAACTAATAAACAAGCACCAACTCCAAAAGTACTTGATAACATCAAACATGTAATCGCAGTTTCCAGTGGAAAAGGTGGTGTTGGAAAATCTACTGTTGCTGTAAATATTGCATCGATTTTAAGTGAAAATTATAAAGTTGGAATTTTAGATTTAGATATCTACGGTCCAAGCCTTCCAATGTTAATGGGAATACAAGAAGTTCCATCATTTACTGAGGATGAAAAAATTATACCACTTGAAAAACACAATATTAAATTGATGTCCTTCGGATTTATTAGTGGAAATCAAGCACCGGTAATTTGGCGTGGACCATTAGTCGGACGAATGACAAAACAATTTATTGACGATGTAATTTGGGGAGAATTGGATTTTCTAATATTAGACCTTCCTCCTGGAACAGGCGATGTTCAGTTAACTTTATCACAAACTTTAGAATTGACTGGAGCAATAATCGTTACAACTCCGCAAGAATTAGCAGTTTTGGATGTTAAAAAGGGAACTGATATGTTTCGAAAAGTAAATACACCTGTATTGGGTATCGTCGAAAATATGTCACACTTTTTATGTCCACACTGTAATCAAAAATCGCTGATATTCTCTCAAGGAGGTGGAAAAAAGGAAAGCGAACGATCTGAAATTCCTCTCTTGGGACAGATTCCTTTATCTCAAGCCTTAGTGGAATCCTCTGATGAAGGGAATCCGTTTGTTTTTAAATTTCCTAAATCTGAAATTACATCAATTTATAAAGATGTAGTTTCTAAAATTATCAATAATATTGGTTAGCAAAATATTTCTGGAACTATATAATTTCTTAACTCGTTTGAATCTCTTTGATGTTTCGATTTATATTGTGTTTTAAATTAATTGTTTGTTTCCTATGAAAATGGGGCAATATTCTGTTAAATTATTGGGCTATATAAGTTCAGATTTTAGTGTAAATATTAGTGAAAATTAAAAAACAAATTGATATAAATAATATTCCGAATCACATCGCTATTATTATGGATGGCAACGGTCGTTGGGCAAATACTAATGGTTTGCCACGAATGGCAGGGCATCGTGAAGGAGTAAAAACCGTTAAAAATATTACTCAATTATGCGGTGAACTTGGAATCAAAGAATTGACTCTTTACACCTTTTCTTCAGAAAATTGGGAACGACCAAAAACTGAAGTTAGTGCATTAATGACATTGTTTATACAGTCGCTTCGTCGAGAAATAAACGATTTAATGAAAAATAATGTTAAATTGACAACTATTGGGAGTACAGATAATCTACCCAAATCCGTTGAGACAGAACTGATAAAAGGTGTTGAGAAAACTAATAACAATTCAGGGCTGAATTTGAACCTTGCATTTAATTATGGAAGTCGGCAGGAAATTATTCGTGCTACAAAAAATATTGGGAGAAAATTACTCAATGATCAATTAACAATCGAACAAATTGACGAGCAGCAATTTTCTAAACATCTTTATACACAAAATATGGCTGACCCAGATTTACTGATTCGTACAGGTGGAGAATTTAGAATCAGTAATTTTATGCTTTGGCAAATTGCTTATACTGAGCTGTATATCACTAATACATTTTGGCCTGATTTTAGTAAAGTTGACTTGATAAATGCAATTTCTGATTATCAATCACGAGAACGAAGATTTGGTTTAACTAGCGAACAAATTAAAGAAAACAATGATTAAAAAGATTATACTAACATTTATTTTATTATCTCTGTTCTTTGCACAAACACAAACAATCAAGATTTTAGATATCAATGTTGTCGGCAATCACAGACTTTCGAATAATGATATTATTCGTATTTCACGATTGCATCAAGGCAAAGAAATCGATATGGAAGATATTCAGGATGGCATAAAAAACCTTTGGACCCTTAGGCAATTCAGTGACATCCAAATTTTAGTAAATGATGAAACTCTTAAAGGAATATCCTTAACAATTTCCGTTGAAGAATTTTCAATATTGAATGAAATTAGTTTCAAAGGAAATAAAAAAATAAAAGATAAAAAACTCAAGGAAGAAATTGAACTAAAAATTGGACAACCTGTTTCCGAATACAATGTTTTTGAAGCAGTACAAAAAATTAAATCTTTGTATGTTGAAGAAAATTTCCACAATGTTTTGGTTGATACACTCAGTACACCAAGTGATAAGGAACAATCCTTAAATCTGACATTTGTAATTACAGAAAACAAAAAACAAAAAATTCGTGAAGTGAATATTATTGGCAATTCTGCTTTTTCAGATGCAAAAATAATTCGACGCTTAAAGAACACACAACCTTGGAAATGGTTTATGCCTTGGCGTGGGAAATATGATAAACAAGAATTCGAAACAGATTTGGAAACTCTCAAAATTTACTACAATAATCATGGGTATCGAGATTTTTATGTAATCAGCAAGAACATTGAAACATCTGAGGATGGGAATGGATTGGCTGTAAATCTCGATATTTATGAAGGTCCACAATATTTCATAAAATCAATATCTTGGGAAGGAAATACAATCCACAAAGACGAAATACTGTCTGCAATATTTGGTTTGGAAAATGGTGATATATTTAATTTAGAAAAATTCCAAATTGCAGTTTCTGAGAGGGTTAGTCCGCTTTATATGGATGATGGTTATTTTTACTTCCAGATTGAACCAGAAATTATTCCTTCTGGCTCAGATTCACTAATTATAAACTTTCAAATTACTGAAAACAATAAAGTAAGAGTTAGAAAAATTGATATCTCAGGTAATGAAAAAACTCACGAGAATGTCATTCGGAGAGAATTAAATGTTTTCCCTGGAGAAATTTTTAACAGAAAAAAAATAATTGATAGCTATCGAGATATTATTATGCTTGATTATTTTGGTAATGTTCTCCCAGATGTAGTACCAATATCAGAAGATGAAATTGACATTACTATTGATGTTACTGAAAAAAGTTCTGACAGAGCTAATTTTTCTATGGGCTACAATGGAACTTACGGTTTCACCGGAGGAGGTGGATTTGAATTCAAAAACTTCCGAGGACGAGGACAGACACTTTCAATTTCCTACAATCGTGGCTTGGGCGGCGGAACATCTTCTGCAAGTGGAGTATCGCCTTATTATTCTGGTCAAAATACAACATCAAGTTTTCAGTCATTTTCTTTACAATTTGTAGAGCCTTGGTTGATGGATACTCCAAATCTAGTTGGTGCATCTATCTATTATTCTGAGCGAGGAAAAGGTCAAGGAAACTATCTTCCGTTTGATGTTCATCAGACAATAGCATCTACTCGTTGGGGAAGACGGTTCAAATGGCCTGATTATCTATTTAGAGGCACTTGGATTGCTCGTACTTCTTACAATAGATATTTCGCTTCAACAGAAAGTGAGTTAACCTCATATTCTGGATTTGGTACAGATATTGGAAATTTTATTGTCCATTCAAACGGAGAATATTACTTCCCCACTTCTGGTGTTTCATTAACTCAGATTATTGCTCGAGACAGTCGTAATCATCCAGAATTTCCATCTGCAGGTTCACAATTTACTTGGACTTCTGTTCTATCTGGTTCATTCCTCGGTGGTGATGAAGATTATCATAAACATGAATTTGAATTTCATTGGTTTTCTCCACTTATCAGTAAATTAGTTATGCATCAATGGATGAAAGCAGGAGCAGTAAAATCAATTTCTGTTTCTGAAGGAGAACGATCTATTATACCTCCAAATTCTAAATTCTTTATGGGAGGAAGTGGAATTCCCTACGGTGAAATGTTAAGAGGATATGACGATTTTGCAATAGGACCTCAAAACAACTATTTCAGACCTAAAGGTGGTAACACTATGCTGAAATATTGTCTTGAACTGAGATTCCCCTTTGCTGAAAATCCAACTGTTTACAGTTTGGTTTTTGCAGAAGCGGGAAATGTCTGGGATAATTTTGAAACCATAGATCCGTTTGACTTAAAACGATCGGCTGGTGCAGGAATTCGTGCGTATATTCAAATGCTTGGTATGATTGGATTTGACGCAGGATATGGTTTTGATGATATAAACGGAGATAATCAACCAGAAGGATGGAACTATCATATTCTATTTGGTATGCCGTTTTAATAATAGTTTTTAATGAAAGGTAATAAAATGAGACAGAAAATAACTTATACACTTCTAGCAATTGCTTCTTTAGCACTTGTCTTTGCAGAAATGAAGATTGGATATATTGACTCTAATCGGATTATGACTGAATATGATCAAGTAAGGCAAATTCAAGCAGAACTAGAAAAAGAACAACGGAAAATTGAAGCTGAGTTTAATGATCTTCTTGTTCAGCTTGATAGCTTAAAGCAGGATTTTGAAAGACAACGACTGTTAATGAGTGAAAATCGACGAGAGGAAAAAAAGAATGAAATCCTAAGAGCTGAAGCTGAAGCTCAGGAATTTCAACTGAAAAAAGTGGGTCCAGAAGGCGAAATCTATAGAAAGCAAGCTCAACTTCTCAATCCTATATTGGAAGATATTAACAAAATCATCAGTAATATTGGTGCAGAAAAAGGTTATGATTATATTTTAGATGCAGTTTCGGGATCAATTGTTTATGCAATAGATAGCCACGACCTTACAGATGCTGTTTTAGAACAACTAAAAGGCACTACAGAAGAAGATTAAGTAACCAAATTAGTAAATACAATGTTAACTGTTAAACAAATATCTGAACACATTAATGGCACAATAGTTGGAGATGAAAATCTAGCTATTTCTGGTGTTGGAAGATTAGAAAATGGGAAAACTGGTAGTATTTCGTTTTTATCTCAAGCCAAATATATTAAGTTTTTCGAAAATTCAAATGCGTCAGCAGTTATTGTAAGTAAGAATTTTGATCAAGATTCTTACGGAAAAACACTAATCAAAGTGGAAAATCCGAGTTTGGGTTTTGCACAAACTCTTGAACTTTTTGACACTCGCAAAACAGAGACGGTTGGAATTCATCCAACAGCAAATATTGCTAAAAATGCAAAATTGGGGGATAACTTACGAATTTCGCAATTCGCTGTCATTGAAGATAGTGCTGAAATTGGTGATAATTCATCAATTGGAGCGGGTTCATTTATTGGAAATAATACTACAATTGGAAAAAATACAACTATACATCCAAATGTAACCATTTATGACCAATCAATTATCGGAGATAATGTTACAATTGATTCGGGTACTGTTATCGGCGCTGATGGTTTCGGATGGGTTACAGATAAAGGTAAACACAATAAAATCCCCCAAATTGGAAGAGTTGTTATTCACAATAATGTATGGATTGGAGCAAACTGTTGTATTGACCGAGGAACTTTCCAAAATACAACAATAGGTGAACATACTAAACTAGATAATCTTATTCAAATTGCACACAATGTCCAGATTGGAAAAAGTTGTTTACTCGCCGCTCTAGTTGGAATTGCAGGCAGTACAACCATCGGAGATTTTGTAACCTTAGCTGGTCAAGTTGGTGTTGTAGGACATATATCGATTGGCGATAGATGTGTAGTTGCATCCAAATCTGCAGTTATGAAATCTATTGAACCAGGTTCATTTATTTCAGGAATTCCAGCTCGTAATCATCTTGCACGACGCAAGCAAGATGTCGTAACTTTCCAATTACCTGAGTTATTGAAAAGAGTTCGAGAACTCGAAACAAAATTAAAATTATTAGAAAAGGGATAGAGATTTGTCAGAAGAAAACTATCAGCATTCAAAATATCAAAAAACTATTAGAAAGTCGGTTGAACTTAGTGGAATAGGATTACATACTGGTGTAGAATCTACAGCTATTTTTCAACCTGCACCACCAAATACAGGTATCCGTTTCAAGAGATTGGATTTGGAAGATTGTCCTGAAATATTAGCTGACATTGATCATGTTATAGATATTTCGCGAGGAACATCAATCGGTCAGAATGGAAATCGAATTCATACTGTTGAACATATTTTGGCTGCTGTAACAGGATTGCAAATTGACAATATACTCATAGAATTAACCAATAAAGAACCTCCTGTAATGGATGGTAGTGCAAAACCATTTGTGGATGTTCTTTTAGAAGCTGGAATTGAAGAGCAAAGTGCATATAGAGAAGAATTGGTCATAGATAGAACTATTTCTTATAGCGACCCTGAACGAGGTGTTGATATTTATGTACTTCCTTCTAAACGATTTAGCATAACTTTTATGACTGACTACAATTTTTCCTCTCTTGGGACACAATATATGGCATTGTACTCTCTTGGAAATGATTTTGTTGAGCGAATTGCACCTTCTAGAACTTATTGTTTTTTCTCTGAAATCAAAGAGTTAAAAGAACAAGGTTTGATTATGGGTGGTGGAATTGATAATGCTGTTGTTTTCCTAGATAGAAAAGTTCGAAAAGATGAATTAGAAATTGTTGCTGATATGTTCAATGCTGGTCAGGAAATTTTCGCTGGTGACAATGGAATTATGAACGGTGTAAAACTTCGTTTCCAAAATGAACCAGTTCGTCACAAAATATTGGACTTAATCGGAGATTTGGCGTTACTCGGAATGCCAATTCGAGGGCATATCATTGCTGCAAAAAGTGGACATGCTGCAAATATAGAGTTAGTAAAGAACATTAAAAAAGCATACAGTAATAAAATAATTGCAAAACGGAAACAGCAAGAAGCGACAAATCTTAAATTTGATATTCAAGCAATTTTGAAAGTTATGCCTCATCGTTATCCTTTTTTACTAATCGACAGAATATTGGATGTTGAACCGGGTAAGGTAGTTCATGCATTGAAAAATGTAACGATTAATGAACCTTATTTTCAAGGACATTTCCCGGAACAGCCTGTTATGCCTGGAGTGATGATTTTAGAAACGATGGCTCAAGCTGGTGGATTTCTGATTCTTAATTCTATTCCAAACCCGGAAACAAAATTGATGTATTTTACTGCAATTAATAAATCAAAGTTTAGAAAAGTAGTTGTACCTGGAGATCAAATACATTTCGAAGTTTCATTATTGAAGTTCAAATTGAATACATGCAAAATCGCAGGGAAGGCGATTGTGGATGGTAAAGTAGTTGCTGAATCTGAAATGATGGCTTCAGTCGTCGATAGGAGCAGTTAGTATCTCACTTATTCATCCAACAGCATTAATAGATCAAACAACTCGACTCGGAGTTAATGTAGAAGTTGGTCCGTTTTCTGTAATTGAAGAAAATGTAATAATCGGTGACAACACAAAAATCTCATCTCATGTTTCTATCAAAAGTAATACTGTAATTGGAGATGATTGTAACATTTTTCAACACGCAATATTAGGAGAAATTCCTCAAGACTTAAAATTTGGTGGTGAAAAAACTTTTCTTGAAATTGGTGATAGAACAACTGTAAGAGAATGTTGTACACTTAATCGAGGTACTGATGATCGCGGGAAAACAACAATCGGAAGTGATGTTTTGCTAATGGCTTATGTACATGTTGCTCACGATTGTGTTATTGGAGACAAATCAATTTTGGCGAATGCTGTTCAGCTTGGAGGGCATGTATCTTTGGGTTATCATGTTACTGTTGGAGGGATGACTCCTATCCACCAATTTTGCAGAGTCGGAGACCACGCGTTTGTTGGTGGTGCTTACAGAGTAGTTCAAGATGTACCTCCGTACATTCTAGTATCTGGTGAACCACTTCGTTACGCTGGAACAAATGTAATTGGACTTCGCCGGAGAGGATTTTCTCAAGAAACGCGGACGCTTATCAAAAAAGCTTATCGATATATTTATCGTTCAGAATTAACCTTATCAAAAGCGATTGAATCAATCAAAATTGAGTTGAAACAAACATCTGAAATTCAGAGCATTCTTAACTTCATTGAAAATAGTGAACGCGGACTTGTTTAATCGTTTACAGAAATTTATAACACACAATTGAAATGGTTAACTTACTAAGTAAATACTTCGTAACCCCCGAAAGTCTGGTGTTGCCATACAAAAATAATCAAAACCGTTTTACCTATCAGTACTCGTTGCTTCATAGGATCATGAGGAACGGTTTATTTCTATTTCTGTTGATTTCTTTTATGTTTTCTACAGAAAAACACTTTGCATCAGAAGTTTCGCAAATTACTTATCAACCTTTGGAATTCTCGAGCATCTCAATTTCTGCATCATCTCAATATTCTGAGAATCAATTTACCAATAACATTTGTTCAGTTTGGTGGCCAAGTCCAAATCTCTTCATTTCAGCAGGAATGTCACCAAACAAATCTGACGATGACATCAATCTCTATTATCATTCGTCGTTAGGTTATACGCCACTATGGACATTATCAGATAAATTTAGCACTACAGTTTCAATAGGAATGCACCGATTTAGATTTTCTGATGAAGGCGATTTTCGCTGGTATCATTTCGCTATACTTGAATCCGTAAATTTCTTTGAAATTGACTGGAATTTAAACTGGATTTACTTATTTGATACAGATTGGGAACATCATCAACTTCAGGTTGAAACAGCGAAAACAATTAAAGAATTATACCAAGTTCATTTTGGATTTACAACACAACTTTTGGATAAAATTAAGTTTACACCATCAATCAAAATTTCTTTAGCATTATGAAAAAAATCGGAATTTTAGGTTCAACTGGTTCAATCGGGACACAAACTTTAGAAGTAGTTCGTCGTCAACCAACAGATTTTTCTGTTGAATATTTGTCATCCAACAGAAATGTAAAACTTCTTGCGGAACAGGCAATTCAAACAGGTGCATCGATCGTGTGCATTGCTGACGAATCTTACAAAGAAGAACTACAAAATTTACTCAATGGGAATTCTGTTGAAATCATCGCAGGAAGAAAAGCTCTTATTGAACTCGCAGGAAATAACTCCATAGACTTAATGGTTAATGGGCTTGTTGGTGCTCCGGGAATGGAACCAACAATTTCAGCAATTCGTAACGGAATAGATGTTGCATTATCAAACAAAGAAAGTTTGGTGATGGCTGGTGAATTAATAAACTCACTTCTCGAAAAACATAATGTAAAACTATACCCGATTGACAGCGAACATAGTGCAATTTGGCAATGTTTGATTGGCGAAAAGGTTTCGCAAATTCATCGACTGATTCTCACTGGTTCCGGTGGTCCGTTTAGGACTAAACCTGTTGAGCAATTTTCACGAATTACAAAAGCGGATGCTCTAAATCATCCAAATTGGGATATGGGTGCCAAGATTACTATCGATTCTGCAACGATGATGAACAAAGGTTTGGAAGTCATCGAAGCTCGTTGGTTGTTTGATATGCCTCCAAATAAAATTGATATCGTTGTGCATCCGCAATCCATAATCCACTCGATGGTGGAATTTTATGACGGTTCTGTAAAAGCTCAACTTGGACTTCCAAGTATGAAAATTCCAATTCAGTATGCTCTAAATTATCCAAATCATACCGGGACTAAATGGGATAATTTGGATTTAACAAAAATTGGTAATCTAACATTTGAAAAACCTGATTTGCCTAAATTCAAGTGCATAAAGTTGGCCTATGATGCACTTCAATTAGGTGATTCTTATCCTATAGTTTTGAATGTTGCTAACGATACTGTAGTTCAAGCCTTTCTCGATGAAAAAGTAAGTTTTACAGATATCCCTAATTTTATTGAATCAGCGATGGATACTCACAAAGTCATCAAAAAACCGGATTTAGAGGATATTGAAGATTTAACTGACTGGACACAACAATTCACACAAAATTTAATTAGAAAGAAAAATATATAGTGGTTACTTTATTATCATTCATTTTCGTTATTGGAGTCTTAGTTTTTGTTCACGAACTCGGACATTTTCTCGCAGCAAAATCCGTTGGAATGAAAGTTGAAAAATTCTATCTCGGGTTCAATTTATTCGGATTAGGATTACGCAAAAAATGGGGAGATACCGAATATGGTATAGGACTTTTCCCATTGGGTGGCTATGTAAAAGTTGCAGGTGTAATTGACGAAAGTATGGACGATTCCACAACCGGTGAAGCTTGGGAATTTCAATCTAAAAATGCACTCCAACAAATTTGGTTTATGTCGGCCGGTGTGATAATGAATGTTGTTTTAGCAATTGTGTTATTCACTATAATTACTTTCAAAATGGGGATTGGTGAACCAAATCCGCAACCAATAATCGGGCAAATTTTATCGTCGAATGACTCACCCGCTCCAGCTGAACTTCTTGGTTTAGAAACCGGTGATAGAATTCTAGAAATTAACGGAATTACTGTAAATACTTGGGGAGAAATGACGGACATTGTTCACAATCAACCAGAAACTATGGTTTTTGTTAAATGGCAAAGAGGTTTGTTGGAATATGCTGATTCTGTAAAAACAATATCTACCGAAATGGTTGTTGATGGTAAAATTAAAACTCTTGGAATGATCGGTATTTCTCCGGAAATTATTATCCACGAAGCTTCATTCTCGGAATCTGTGAGTGCCGGATTTATAAAAACATTTCTTTGGCTCAATTTGACTGTTGAATCACTCAGTATGTTGATTACTGGTGAAGCATCTTTCGATGATGTGGGAGGTCCTGTGATGATTGCACAAATTGCAGGAGAATCAGCTCGTTCGGGGATTTGGACATTATTCAACTTAATGGCAATTATTAGCATAAACTTAGCTTTGTTGAATATACTACCAATTCCTGGACTTGATGGTGGGCATATTATTATTGCATCAATTGAAGGAATTTCACGACGAAAATTACCAGCAAAAATAAAAATGGGAGTTCAGCAATTCGGGATGTTGCTTCTACTCATTCTATTTGTTTTTATAATGATAAACGATATTTCACGATTATTTTGAAGAAAACCAATTAACCACGAATTATAGTGATTACCCTAAAATGTTTTTCTGTGTAATCTTTTAATCTGAGTTTATCTGTGATACTGACAATGTTTTAAACTTTCACAACGAACATCAAAAATCCAACACCAAAACATAGTTGTTAGTTTTCCAAATCTTAATTCTTAACCGTATTCATTTATTTTTAGGAATAGGGTATCACATTTTTCTGTTTTATTCAACCTTTGTCAATTCCATTTTCATCACACCTATATTGGTTTTAATTTCGATTTTAACTGGTAATTTTTTATCATCAGTTGAAAACCAAATCCGCATTTCACCTTTATTTTTGAGTAAACTTTTATTATCTGCTGATGCTGGTGAAACCAAAAGACACTGAAATTTCCCCGCAGGAACAGAAACTCTCTCATATTTAATTACTTGGACAACTGTTTCTCTAATTTTTCCGTTGTCATAAATTGAAAATTGAAATTGCTGACCTGTGTTTAAATTCTGTTCACGGAGAAAATATAACGCAGAAAACGGATCAAATACTCTCCCTTTCAATTTGTGAAATTTACTATCATAAAATACTGTTGAATCTTCTGTGAAAAACACAGCTGAATGTTCTTTGTTATACTTCCCTTCACGAATATTCTTTTCAACTTTCAATAATGTATAGTCAAGAGTATCCACCCAAATATCAATTTTATCGCGGACTTTGTAAAACCTATCGAGAAATGAATTTGTTTCGGTGTGAGAAATTAGATGATATACAAGTTCTCCATTTAATGTGTCTGATTGTAATTCTATTGTGGATTTCCCAGCTGAGAATAATCTGAATCCGGCTTTGTAAATTAGCTTTTCTCCGACATTGTTCGGGAATATCGATGAAAACAACAATAAAGGAATGAGCAATTTATTCATCAATCAAAAAGTTTGTTAATAATTTTATGAGATATTTGTTGATGCTCTGTAACAAATTTAAGTGTATCTTTTTGCAACTTCGCTAACATTTCTGGTTTTTGTAAAATCCCTAAATATTCAGCAAACTCATCACTGTTATTGACAATGGTTCCAATTTCGTTTTTGTGCATAGTAATCGCTTCATCCAATATTTGTATATTTGGTCCAAATGCCACAGCACATCCATAAACAGCAGGTTCGATAACCGAGTGAACTCCAGCACCGAAACCCGCACCAACATAAGCCAAATCTGCAACTGAATATAAATCAGCTAAAATTCCAACTACATCCACCAATATTACAGAAGATTCTATGGTTTTGGTAATTTCTGAAAATCGTTGGAACGATAAATTCGTTTTTTTCAAATATCGTTCAATGTCAATCAAAGTTTTTTCATCAGTCTCGTGAGGGACAACAATTAATCTATGATTCTGTTTCTGCAAAGACTCATTACCAAGTGGATAAACTTGCTCAATGCTATTGAAGATTACTTGATAGTCAGATGGAATAATGCTTCCAAAAATAATATTTTTTGTTTCTTTAATTTCTTCTGGAAAGTGTTTATTTTTATTTACCGACTTTCTATCGAGGATTTGGTCGAACCTAGTATCTCCGATTACAGAAATATTAATATCATTTTTAAGTAATTTTACTAAATTCTTTTTCAACCTATCTGAACCGGTAATAATGTGAGTGAAATTTCTAAATGTCCAGCGATTAAATCCGCGCAATCCAAACCAAAATCTTGAAGAATTTTCATAAAGGTTGGCATTGATTAAAACTGTCTGTATTCCGAACAATCTTGCGAAATATAAGTGATTTGGCCAAACATCGTGACGAGTAAGAATATAGAATTTAGGTTGAAATTTGGTTAAAAATAATAACGCTGACCAAGGAAAATCAAATGGATGATAGCATACCGCATCAAACAATTTTGAATCTTGCTCCTTTTCATAAATTGTCGGGGAGAAAAATGTTTGCAGTACGAAGTATCGCTTTTTATCAATTCGTCTGAGAATAGGTTTAAGTTGTTCAAATTCTCCTGCAGATGCTGCGTGGAATAAAAGTAATTCTCTTCCATTTTGATTTTCAGTTATAGTTTTTGAAGCAACTTTCCAAGTTTGGGATTGTTCACTAAAATGAACTCTAATTTTTAGATTGAATATGGAAACAAATTTGAGGAGAATCCATAATACAGGAGAAATAAGAAGATAGATTATGTATAAAAACACTTTTATTTATGAATTATGCTTGACCATTTTTGATTTGCAATATAATACTCCAATAACTCTAAAATCTATTTTCGATACTTTAAGATTGTATCAACAAATTCGCGAAACGCACCATCACCGCCAACTCGCTTGGTAATAAAATCTGGCTTGAATTGGTCTAATATCGGACTGCTACAAGGCATTGCAGATAAGCCAACTGCTAATAATACTTCCAAGTCGTTTAGGTCATCACCGATATATGCAACTTCATCAAGAGAAATATCAAACTTTTTGCATAAGTAATGCATTCTTTTGAGTTTTTGTTTTTCGTTGATATATACATTTTCAATCTTGAGTTTTTCAGCTCGTCGTAGAACAATTTCCGAGTTCTCACCGGTGAGTATAGCAACTGGAATTCCTGCTTTTCGCAAAATGTAAGTTGCCATTCCATCATAAGTTGAAAAAGATTTCATTCGTTCACCATCAGCTGAATAATACATTTTGGCGTCAGTCCAAACGCCATCTATGTCAGTAGCAATCAATTTAATATTTTTGCATTTGTCTTTGATGGATGAAGCACTCATCATTCACTCCAATCAATATCGTTTTCGTTAATAACAGTATCAGTTGCGATCTCTTTTAGTGTTGCTTTCCCAATGACTTCACCCATCCTCATAGGTGATAATCCTGTGCCAGGACCTTTAGTAGTCAGCATATCTCTTGTGATTTTTGTTCCTTTTTGGATATCAACGGTTGATACAATACTTTTTGCCAGTTTCTTAAAAATTGGAAGTTCAGATTCCTGCACATTTTTCTCATCACTCCCCATTGCTTGCTCAATATGGCGGATATCCCTAACCATTTTGGCAAACCCCTGCGGTTCTAACGATGCAGCGTGGTCTCCGCCTTTCATTGTTCTATCAAGAGTAAAGTGTCGTTCAATAATTCGCGCACCCAAACCGACAGCAACTGGTGGGATGACAATCCCAAGTTCGTGACCAGAATATCCAATGACTGCATTTGGAAATTCCTTTTTGTAAGTCTGCAAAACATTCAAATTAATTTCATCAAATATAGATGGATAAGTTGAAGTGCATTGTAAAATTGCTATTTGGTCGTTGAATTGTTCAATCAGTTCTACCGCATTTTTAACCATCGCCAAATCAGCCATACCAGTAGAAAGTAAAATTGGTTTCCCAATTTTCGCTGTATGCTCAAGTAGTGGGAAATTGGTTAAATCTGCCGAAGCCATCTTGAAAAATGACACCCCCATTTTGTCAAGAAAATCCACACTTTCCTCGTCCCAGCCTGATGCACAGAAAAATACATCTAAATTTTCGGAATATTCTAACAAATCAAAATAATCTTCTTCAGTGAGCTCGAGTGCCTTTTTATGTTCACCATAAGTTTTACCAAAACTATTCCGATTAGCATAAGGCATTTCCAAACCTTCTTTGGTCAGGATTCTAGATATTGTTCTTTTTTGGAATTTAACAGCATCTGCACCACAATTTTTAGCTTCTTGGATTAGCTGTTTAGCTACCTCCACATCACCTTGATGATTAATACCAATTTCTGCAATAATAAATGTTGGATAATTACTGCCGACTTTTCTTCCGTCTATGTTTATTGATTTCATTTTTCCTAAACTGTAATTTTAACCTTTGTTTACTTCTGTTAAATTAACGATCTTTGTGCAATTTGTATTAGTAATTTTATTTTGTTTTTAATTCAGATCCTCTAACAATAACAAATGCGATTAGAGCAAACATGAAAAATACAAGCAACATCCAAGAAAGTCCTATTAGAGAGCCGATAACTGTCCTGTAAATTTCCAAAATCCATCTATCGGCATTTAGAGTTATTATCTCTACATTTTTAGTTGGAATAATATATTTTTCTAAATCCCAAACTCTTACTCCAGATGATATTCCCACAACATAAACAGCAAATTGAAGATATTTTACCCAAGCTTTGCTGATTTCATCAGATATTATCCTGTTCATTATCTTTAGTATTGGAGATGAGAATATTCTCGACACTAAAAAAGATACAACCAACGCTATAATAAATGTAACAGATAACAATGTAATAAACATATCATTCTTCCTTTTAATTTACTTAACTAAAACTTTTTCACGGTCGCTTTTTTTCAGTCCATTTACAACCAAACCATAAGATTCATCAATTAATTGAAACACAATATCATCGGGAATTCTGTCGTCAATAGTGATTGTATTCCAATGTTCTTTATTTAAGTGATAACCAGGTTTAATTGCTGAATACATTGAACGCTGGACCTGAGCATCTTCAGGATCGGCTTTGAGTGAAACAGTTAACGGTGTCTTTGAAACACTCACCAAAGCAAACATCTTATTCATCACCTTAATAACCATTGGTTCTTCACCAAAGGGATAAGTTTCTTTAACGCAAGGTTTTGCAAGCAGATATGCTTTTAGAACTGAAATAGTCAAAATTATTTATCATTCATTTTGCAAATCAATGATAAGCTGAATCAACTCTTTTTGCTTTTCTTCAGTAATTTTACCTCTAACAATAGCGCGGCATACTCTATCTTTATCTAGAATAACTACATTGTAACTATCTTTTTTTAGTCCCCAAGAATTTCTTAGTTTAGCATCATAATCGAAAAGAATAGTAGTGTCAAACTTTTTAGCTTTATTCCCAGCTATTATTCTTATTAAGAAATCTGGTTTCCAAGTTGCTGCACAATCTACAATCCCAAAACCTTTATAATTATCACGGGAGATAAGTTTATCAACATCAATTGTTTTCTTGACAGCATCGTTAAATGGCTCGTTCATTTCTGACTCATCCGGATCAACATAGTTTATTTGCAGAATTTTACCAGCCCAAGAATCCATAGTAAAATCTACTCCATCAGCATCTTGAAAAACCCATTCTGGTGCTTGCATTCCAACTTCAAGTGGTTGTGCAAAAACTACAGTTAAACTTAGAATTAAGGTTAATGTTATTTTTCTCATTGTATGTCCTTTATGTTATTTGAAAGTATTTACTGCTACTAAAATGTTTCTGAATACATTATTTTAACTTCGCGGTTTGTATATTCTGCATCTGTATTTTTATTTATATTGTTGAGATTTAATTCAATCATCAAATTTTGTGCTATTGTCCAACGCATACCAACATTTAGATAGCCATAACCTCTCCCCAATGTGATGTCATCTATTGTATTATCATTGCTGTTAAAAGCCGCATCATATTCAAGAAGCATGGAAAAACTTCTGTTTAATTCTTTATCTATTCCAAAAAAGAAATCATAATCATCATCGTCATCGGAATTCTCCCAAGTATTTTTACTAACACCAATATGAACACCGAGATTCCCAAATATATTCCAGTTTTTACTTGCAACAAGATAAATTCCCAACGCTTTCTGTTCGTAGCGATTCACCTCAACAGAATCCTCATCAGCAACTGACCACTGTTTAAAAGCTCCCCTACCTTGCGTATTTAATCCAATAACAATTGCCGGGCGAGAAGTGGTTTCTTCATACATTCTATATTTCAGTTGGACTTCAGGCGTGGGTCTGTTAACAATTGGTTTTTGATCACCTATAAAATTTTGCACTCCAAACGACATCCCTAATGTAAAATGATCGGTTAATCCAATCGCCAATTTGGGAAGAAGTCCACCTTCCTTTTGTAGCAACATTTCCAAAGTGAAAGCACCTTTGGGTATTGTGCCAGCAGTAGGAATAGATATCAAATCTAATGGTGGGTATGGTTGTTCACTTTGAGCAAACAACATAGTTAAAAGTGAAAATATTATGATTTTTTTCATTCTTTCCCTTATTATCGAACGGTTGAATTTACTGCTTAATTAGTATATTTATAATCTAATTTTCTTATTTCTTTTTTTCTATTTCCAAGAAACCAAGTTTCTTTAACATTTTCGTTTTCAAAATCATAATCAATATTAATCAAACCAATAATTTTATTAGATTGTGAATAAAATACATATTTTTCTGGCAACAATTGAATATTATAAACAACTTCTGTCAGTCTGTTTGATTCTATTGGCAAAAATCCAAACCCAAATACAAATTGAAAATAATCATAAGATTTATAAATATCTTGTAACCATAATTCAGACTTTAATCTTCCTTTTTCAAAATATGAAATAAGAGATAAATCACCGCTCTTATCATATTCATAATTGCGTTTTCGCAATAGGGAATCTGATTCAGAATACCACAATATCTCAACTACATTCTTGTTGGAATCACGAATTGTTTTTAGATATTGTCCATCGTCAATTTCTTCATTTGGAAGTCGAATATCTTCTATAAAAGAGAGTTCATCTCTAAAATACGAAACTGTAACCTTCTCTTCACTTTTGTCATTAGAAAAAGCAACATTAGCAAATAGTAAGAAAATTGCAATTTTAAATATTTTCATCAATAGTAATTATAATATCAATGATATTTATCATTCCATCAATATTTTGGTCAACACTACAAATTTGTGATTCTGTAAATGAAACTTCTTCTAAAATATAATCTATCGTCAAAACAATATCTAAAATATCAGTTATTCCATCAAAATTAACATCTCCATTGGATGCACAAATGTTCGATTCTCCAGGAGAACCAAAATCACCGCCAGACATTGGAGAAGATGATACTGACCAGTTCCCTCCAATATTATTGTCAGTATTTTGGTTATCTAACGACATAGATGCTCCTTCTGGATCTGGAAAAGTTGCTCCGTTATCATACCAAACTTCGTCAATTATCGTTCCATTCGGATGAGCAATTATTACTTCGTCAAAAGTATTTCCAAGAAATATTCCAGAATACATATAATCCAATTCCACTCCGCCATTCAATCCTATATTATCATTTACACCCAAAACAACAAAATCACCGGGATTTAAATACAATCCACCCGGATTTGATATTGTATGAGAATCTGAACCATCATCTTTTAGAACAAGTCCATTCAAATCGATTACTTCATCGCCAGTATTTGTCAATTCTAGCCATTCCCCATAAGAGTCTGAAACTACTGCTGGGTTATTCATAATTTCGTTTATCACCAACCCAGATGGGATTTCAATTTCTGCAATTGGAATTTTCCACATTACCGGTCTGTGGTCGGAGATTTGATTTTGGTAACTGGAGGAACCTACATAATCATCTATTCTTAGAGTTTGTACAAAGCCGTTTTCATTTTCATCAAACAAATTTGACGAAATTAAAATATGATCAATAAATCCAGCATAGCTGCCCCACGGATATGAATTTTGATAACTGTTATAAGCAATTGACATCGTAACAAATTCAGCATTTGGATCTGACACCAACGGCCATAGTGAATTGTTAGATTCTGGGTCTGTAATTTCATCATTAAAATCACCGATTACTACAATGTTATCACTTGGATGCGATTGGATATAATCCGATAGAATTTCTGATGCCCCAAATCGTTGATCAAAACCTTCATCGTATGCCTTGAAATGAACATTTATTACAGTTAAATTGATTGTTGATTCGCCACATCCCCACAAAATTTCTACCTTTAATGGATACCTTCCAGCAAACTCCCAACCGTCAGAGGGAAACAGTGTAGAATAGTTCAGAATCTCAACACAATCTCGACGAGTTATGATGCCCAAATCTAATCCCCAATCGTTATTATAATTAGTGTGTATGAATTCGTATGCAGGGATTTGCACCGATAGGGACTCAAACGCAGACATATCTGTAATTTCTTGGATACCTATTATATCTGGTAAGAGGTCAGATATAATTTCATTTACATAGTTTACTGTATTCCCCGCTTGTGGAAATTCTTGAATATTCCAAGTTACAATTTCTAATCCCGTCCAATTATTGACAGTAGCGATATTCCACAAATTTTGTGGAGGATTAACTACAGTTGTATCTGCAGGTGGGCAGGATTGAGAATACCCAATAGAAGATAGTGACAAAATAGTCCAAAAAATAATTAACATCAAAAACTTAACTTTTGATTTTAACAAAACGAATACTCCTTTTATGCCAACTGCAAGTTTACAAATCTAAGAAATTTATTTATGTGACGAAAATCAAATTATAGTAATTATTTTAAAGGGAAACTCAGCAATACAGGCAGATGGTCAGAAATATATTGTTCATAGACATCAAATCCACCCATATATTCATCCATTCGTAATGTTCTAACATCTATATCAGTAGAATGAGGAATAAGTTCAGTTGTTACCAAAATATGATCCAAGAAACTTACATACGGTTCCTTTGGATAAGATGCTTGTTCGATATCAAAAACAATATCACGATTTACAAAATAAAATCTGTCATCTTCAAAAAATGGATGGAAACAATGAGCGTTATCTTTGTCTTTCAAATCATCATTCCAATCACCAAGTACGATAAAATTCTTTTCTCCATTATCATATTTGTCCACTAAGTAATTATATAACATTTTTGTAGCTTTTTGACGACGCTTCAATCCAGAATCGCAACATTTCATATGTAAATCAATGATGCTGAGAGGGATAATTTCTTCCCCACATAGATATAACAAATCCGCTTGTAAAGGAGGACGGCCTGCAAAATTATAATCATTCTCTGCAAATGGTTCAACTTGTCCAATAAGTTTGAACATACCGCTTCTAAAAATAATAGCTTGATCCATAAAAGACGATTGTTGTGAAATTACAAAATCATATTGTGGAAGCTGATCCATTAATTTACTAAACCAGCCGGTTCTACGAATTTCCTGAAATCCAATGATGTCAGGATTTAGATCTGAAACTGCTTCTGATAGTGCTAGAATAGTCGAATCATCAGCAGTTGGGAAAAACTCGCAATTCCATGTAACAATTTCAATTCTATCTTCTAAATTTATTTCTGGTATTTGCCAGTCATCTCTACTAATTCTATTAGAATCATCATTGCAATTATTCATTGGTTTCAATTTAGTATCAACTGCCACCTTTGGATTGTAGATATTTTCAATTGCTTTATTTTCTTGATTCTTAATCCAATCGTGAATTTCGTAATCAGGAGTAAAGTCGTCTGCTAAAAGTGTCTGAGATACCCGACCTTTTACAACTGTTTCATATCCTACGAAAACATGAGATTTTGGATCGATTTTTAGTTTAATATGACCAAATTCTGTTCCATTTCCATAATTTTGGAAAATATAAACATGACTTTTGGAATCATACCACGGCAACGGATATCCTTTACTCTCTCCCCCTGAAATGATTACATCTACTCCATCGGCAAAATATCCCATTTCAAGTGAGTTTAGAGGATGTTCTTCTGGGTTCCAATCTTCGGTAAGTTTTTCTCGAAATTCTTTATACACTCTTTCTCTGTTCCATGGAATTCCTGTACTTGCCAAAACGATTACAACTTCTGCACCATCATCTTTTATTTCAGGTATCCATTTATTAAGTGTTTCAATTTCGTGATTTACTCGAATACCAATTTTATTTTCAGATAATACATTTTCTTCAATAGCTGAACCTACAATTCCGAGAATTCCAATTTTTATTCCGTTAATTTCTCTAATAATGTACGGTTTGAAATTTTCAGAAGTAATAGCACAATTTTGGCATTCTATATTACTCGCCAAAAATGGAAATTGTGATTGCTCTGCAAGTTCATTGAGATTTCTTGCACCCAATATAAAATCGTATCTCCCTGGGACTAGAGCATCGTAACCCATTTTATTCATCCATTCAATCATAAATTGACCACCGTCCACAATTCCCAACGGATTCCCTTGAAAGAAATTCCCACCATCGAGAATCAGTAATCCCTCTCCAGATTGCTTGCATTCTTCACGCATATCCTCAGCATATTTATAGAGTGCAGAACCACCTAAAATAGTAGGTGGATATTCGGGATTCATAAAAGTTGCTTCTTGTTCCGCAATTACTCCGTGTAAATCGTTGGTGAAAATCAAGTTGATGATTTCCGGTTTATTAGAAGCAAATGAAAACGATAAACAACAAATAGCTATCAGACGAATAATATTCTTCATTTGATATTACATTTCCTTTTCTGCTTTAACTGGCTTGCCTTTGACAAACATCGCAGATTGCACTAATTCATCTGTTAGATACACGACTCCCTCATCGTTATGTGGTTTACCAAATACTGAGTGACAAGATTTAAGTCCGCCAAACCATGCTCGTTTATCTGCAATATAGACCAAGTCGCCAACTTCTGCTGACATTTCATCCATTTGAGTCTGCGTAAATCTTGCAACTTGTTGTTGACCTTCTGCAATCTTCCAATTAACAACCACTTTCTCGCCCTCTATGTCGTTTGGTTTACTACCTTTGAATAATTTTCGTGCAATATCTATTGAGTTAGCAGTCAATCCGACAGTATGTTTGTTTTCATCATATTTCACAAAATAAGTTACCGATAAAGGAACAAGAACTATTACTCCAACTGTAGACATAACCTGGATTGAAATTTCCGATACATTGAAAAGAACAAAAGTAAAAAGTATAATTGCAACAGCTGTAATTCCATTCATAATTATTTTTTCATTTGTTAAAGAACGAATTTTCGCTACCAAACTAACCTGCAATTTCGTAGTTAAAGCAACAAGTACGGCTACTCCAGAACAAGCTAGCGTGTTATATAATGCCCTGATATAAGAATATGGATGAGCTTGATTCATTTCAATTCCGTGGTCAAATGGAGCAATCAATAATCCAGGATATCTTGCACCAAGAATCATTAATACTACACCACCAACAAATGTAGTAATAACTGCAGCTGGCGTAAATCTTTTCCAAAATACTCCAAGGAATATTCCAACTACTAAAGGAGGAGTCAATGTTGAATGAAAATATCCGTGAGCTTCATAAACAGTAGGAAAATTTTTGAAAGCAAGTACAGCCAAAACTCCCAAAATCGTAACTACGATTGAAGCATAGCGAGCAGCACCAAGTTCTTTTTTATCCTTTTCAATATCCGATTTTACTGTTTTCTTTAGAAACCGTTGAATAGGCCTATAAACATCGTTTATGTAGATAGCAGCCGTCGCATTAATTAGTGTATCAACCGTACTCATCAGAGCTGCTGTTAATGCCGCCATTATGAACCCAAACATACCTGGGCTAGCAATTATATTTGCTACTACTACAAATATCTGGTCGGGGGAAACAGATGGACTAACAATATCAGGACTTGCTACAGAGATTGCTTTCCCTATCCAACCTGCATTACCCACAACAATTGCTGATATCGGAAGCACAAACAAAATATTTACAGCTGCTGCCTTACGACCTTCATTTACATTTTTACACGCCATAAAACGCATAACTAGACCTTGATTCATAAATAAAAATCCAATTGAACCAGCAATTGCATCCTGCCAAAATATCCCAACGAAGTTAAAATTAGATGGCTGATTAAAATCTGCAAGTGGCAATTTCCACTCTGTCGGTAGTAAATCCCAAAAGATATCGAATCCACCCAAATATGTAATACCAAACAGGAATAATAACAGCCCTGCAAAAAGTAGAATGAAACCCTGTATCAAGTCGGTGAAAATAACTGCTGTTTGACCTCCAAATGTAATATAGATTCCAGTAATAATAGCAATAACAATAATTGCACCCATTAGCGTAATTGGCAATGTAGTTCCAAAAATCGTAATTGCTTCAGGCAACATTGGAATAACTGCTTTACCAAGAGTTAGGAACCCAATTCCTATATATCCTATCATATAAAGAAGCAACAGAATTGTTGCTAGGAAACGAGCGGATGGACTAAATCGTTTTTCGAAATACTCAGGAATAGAACGAATTTTTGAATACACAATAATCGGAAGCCATCCAAACATAAAAAATGCTATAAAAAACCAATCGTTTAAATAGGTCATTGAAGACGAAATTCCATGTTCAAAACCCTTAGCAGAATATTTTACAAAACTATGGCTTCCTACCCCGGTTGCTACGATTGACATAGTAATTAACCACCACGAAAATCTTCGCCCACCAAAGAAAAAATCTGATGTTGTTTTAGTGTATCTGCCAAAATAACTCCCAAAGAGCATTATAACAATAAAATAGACAACCATAACTACCCAGTCTGTTGTTGTTCCAATATCATGAAATGTCTGCATTATGACCTCGCAATCTTTTTAAGAATTAAGTTTACAGCAATAAATATAACAACTAGAGCTAGCATAATAATAGGTACTAAATAAACAGAAATACTATCCAGCGCAGCCAATGTCATTAATGCGTGTAACATGATATACCACACAAAACCGAATATTAAAACCCACATCCATTTCTTATGGACATACCGATTTAAATCAAATGAACCAGCTTTAAGCGTAATTATGATACCAAAGACAAATAAGGCGCCTCCTAATCCATAAAGATATAAAAAAGGTAACCAAGAATGAGAGAATAGATCCATATTTATTTCCTCCGTAGTGTTTATTAAAACTTATACTTAACTGATAACAAAATATTAAAATGACTTTCCATTACTTTTTCAATACCACTAGGGTTACTTGGGTCATTTTCTGGTTGGAATATGTCAAAGTATGAATAAGATAGACTTCCATATTCACCACCAATATCATAAGATATTTTACCTATAGATTTACCAAATCCAAATGTAAAAATTGATTCTGTTAAATCTTTTCGATATGGAGATGTTTTGTGAATTAAACCTGCACGGATTGGAAATTTATTATTTACCATATATTCAAATCCAATTTTGTAGGTGTCTGTATCTATCAGTTCTAAACTGTCAATAGCTACTGAAGAGTACTTTACTTTCTCATACTCTAATACAAAAGTAGTATTTATTTTTTGAGATGGAGAAAAACTCCAACCAATTCTATATTTTTCAGGTTTAACAAGTGAATTATTCACATGTACTGTATCAACAGCAAATTGTGGTAATCCAAAAGTATCGTTTTGTAGAATTACCAAAGAATCTTCATACTCAACAGTTGCTGATTGTTCGTATGCTAATGCTAATCTCGATTCGTTGCCTAATTTTATTTCGCTACTTAATACTGCAAAATAGGTGTTATTCGTTTCGCTGTTAAATGAAAACTCTTGTTCTGATGCAATAAAATCACTTGTTTCTAAAATTACAGTGTCTCTTATTGCTGTAAATGTAGTTGGTAAAATTACATTCTGTGAAAAGCCAATTGAAAACAAATTGGTAAACGATGTTGCCATAGAACAAGTTAACAAATTTAAGGTCCCGGATGTTTCAAATTTGTGATAACCAACTAATGGATCTTTATAAAATGATGAACCTCTATCTCTAACTTCTTCATTAAATAAATAATCTGATGTTAAATATTGACCTTGAGAAATTGCTAGTGAGATTGGCAAAATACTTAAGTTCGAATAACTAACTCCTATACGATTATAATTAAAATAATTTCCATTAGTTACATAGTTTGCATCTACTAAGTAATCCCCAAAAAAGTCTTGAACTGGAATACTGCGTCGTTCTTTTACGCGCATGATATTGGTAGAAACATCAATATTAAATCCATTTAGTTTTAACAATCCTGCTGGATTTGATAGCCCAAGTGCTGAAGAATTATCAGACATCATTGCTGTTTTAGCCATTCCATAAGCTCTGCCTGAAATTGGATAAATATCATCACCTAATATTCTATTGAAATATGATTGAGAAAATATTACTCCAATAAATAATACTACTGATAAAACTTTTATATTTTTAATATACATAATCTACCTGCAATCTGAAATCTGTTTCGTTAGAAAAAACTGTTGGATTCGTTATTACCGTACTACTTCCACCATATTCACCATTGTATGGATAAGTCGTTGTAATCTTGGTTTGTGGGAAATGAGATGTATGGCTCACTTTTAATCTCATTGATAAATTAGTGCTAACTCTCGCCATAAAACTTACCCAATTATGTAAAGCGTGAGTTTCTGTTTCAAATATTCTGAAGTCGGTATCCTCAAAATTCCAAAAGAAACCTTCTATGTACATTATCGAACCCATTATTTTGAAATTTTTGTCAAAATTGTGGGTTATTGAAAATCCATAAGTTTCTTCTGGGGTCCCGATATTACCAACCATCATATCATATGAACTTTCTGTTTCAGCATTATTTGTTAAGCGAGGTCTTGGTGCAAATGTAGTGAAATTATTAGAATATAACAATTTTATTTGATTGAAATTTGATAATCTCAACCTCATAGTTACACGAGTTTCTCGAGAATCAAATGGACTTGGGTGAGAAATATTCATAGAACCTCTTCCCTGAAATTTCTGCCTAACTTTGATACGATAATTAAATACTGGGCAAAACTCAATAGTGGTTACCACTCTAAAATATCTTGTATTATCAGCTACCCTTGTCCAAGTATCCCAATTTATTTTACCAGCCATAGATCTATGAAATTGATATCGACTTTCTAGATACAATCCTCTCTCTGCTTGAGGTTGCGGATTAGCTGTATATAGATTCCCAAAAATCGGGTCATCTAACCAATATGTGTCTTCAAAAATACTGGTTTTGTAGCGTTGATAGTTTGAAAAAGATCGCTGATAAGGATTATCAAATTCCAAACTATAATCTCTATACAAAGCTAACAAATTTAAACTATTAAATTGATAATACGCGTTTAACACCAATGCGTGCGGTTCATTCCCTAGTTTATAGATATTTTTTTCATTGGTTAGTTCGCCATATTCACCTTGTAAGGCAAGATTTCCTATTACTGTAGAAAAATCAAAACCTATTACTCTCCTAAACGATTTTGCAGAATTCCAAAGTTGAGACTCTCCAGAATTTTGATACATAGCATTGATTTCCGCATCTGCACTATTACTCAAATAAGCTAAATATCTATCATCACCAGAATATCCAGGATCACCGCCAACAATTGTATTTTTAATTTGAGGATCGATGACTCTATCGTAAAGACTCTCATAAAACGACATTCCCAAAAATGTACCAATAATTGGTGAAACTCGCAAATGTCCTCCCCAAGTAACCTCGTTAACTGATGAAGTTAAAGGATGAGAAAGCACGGAATCATTATAAGCAATTCCATTAGTTAATCCCCATGGTAATCGTGGATTCATTACTATGAGAGAAGAAAAACTCGCATTGTCCCAGACGCCATTTTCATTTGCATCAGTAAATACTTCACCAACATCCCATTTTCCGTTATCGTTTAAATCTGTAAATGATTCAGCATCATCGTTTATTATTGCATCTCTAGGTGCATAAGAAGCAAACAAAATACCTCTAAAAGATTTATTCGACACTTGCGCTGAAATACCATTCATCACATATTGATTTGTTTTTGACAAGTCCTGATGTATCCCTGCAAATCGCTTTGAAAAACCAAATCCACTTCGTCTAGGGCTAAAATAATCTGAATTTTCGAACACTACACCTTGCCCAAACGAAGAAGAGAAATTTCCCAATACAATTCTATCAATATTAAGTAATCCTGTTTCAATATTTTCAATAGATGCTGATGCTTTTACTTTTGGGAATTTGAATCCTACATTATCGTAGTAAAAATCTGGTTCAGCCATATTGCGATGATAAGCTATTCCAAACTTATAATTTTGACCATAACCGGCAGTAATTTTAGTAAATAATTCCGGAATCGAATTATTTTTGACCTGAGATACACTACCTTCCGCATCAGGATTTGTTGTTGGGGGGACAGTTCTAATGAGAGAACTTATCCTATAACGCCAAACAGGAGATGTAATTTCATCAGGGAATGATACAAAACTTAAAAGGTTTTTATAGCCATAATGACTAATTCCTGGTGAATTCTTTAGTTGAAAAGTTCCTTCAATTTCTCCTCTATCTTTCTGAAGAAGTACTGCTGTAGCGTCAATAGGAGTAATATTTGGGAGATTCATCAAATCATCGTAACTCATTTTATTGACATCTTTTGGTTCAAATACTTGGTCAAGCCAAACTTCTGACATTCCTTCTTGAGAACCATCAGATGACAACCATTGTTCAATCTTATAACTATTCTTTTTCATCTTTTCATCAAAAGAAGAAACAGAATTATTGTCAATATGAAAGTATGGCTTAAGAATATGGAGATCTTCAGGAGATATTCCTGGAATTAACAATAAATCGTAAATAGTCTCAAAATATCCACCACCTTCAACAAAATCTACAATTAGTATTTTTTTTGTTTCACTAATTGGGATATCAGAAATTTGTGAATATGTAACAGAATTCAAATTAACAGTTTGTATTTCTGCAAATACTTGACTACAGAAAAAGATAGCTAATATAACAATAAAACTATTTTTCATTTATTTAACCACATATGTCAATGACATTTGGTGGGTTGCAGGTAAAACATGATGGCTTAAAAAACTATAATCAAATTGAATACTTTCAAATTGAATGCCAATACCGCATCCCAAACGGTTTGGGTTAGTCTGCGCACCAACTCGCAAAACAATATAATTATTTAAGTCATAAATTATTGCACCTTTAAGTTGAGAATCCGGGTGTCCAAACAACTGCTCGAACACTAAAGAAGTTACTACACCATCGTATGGAGTGTAAGCCATTCCTATATCTAATCTTCTGGGCAATGCTAAGCCGTTTAACTCTGGTTGATTAATATTCTTTGCAAAAATTCCAACACGATGTTTTTTTCGGAGAACCGCTTGAAAACCTATATCTAACCCAAATGCAACTTGGTTTCCAATTTCAATCCCATCACTTCCATCACCAGAAAGACCTGCTGTTTTTCCGTATTCAATTTCATAATAAGATAAAGCATAACCGAAGTTAATTTGAGAATTTTTGTCCTTTTGCAGGTTAAATCCATGGCTAAATCCAATTGCAGTTTCAGTTGATAAATTATTTTTAGGATAGCCTACATCAAATAATTGCATGGATAATCCAACAGATCCAAAACTATTTGTTGGTACAATTAATCCTGCATTTGCAAATTGCAAAAAACTTTGGCTAAAAATGTTTGTATTACCAACAGTTAGCAACATCGATTGACAATCTGCTAAACCAGATGGATTATGATATAAACTCCAGCTTCCACCGGGATTTGCAGCTAATGCTCCAGCAGTTCCTGTGGCTTCCGCTCCGGTATATGAATAATCAGAGGTAACTTGCCCAACAACAAAACTTAATACAATAACTAATAAACTAATTTTTTTCATTTTGTTGATACTCCTATTACAACTGGTGCAATTGCAGTTGATGATTCCCCAGTTGAAAATTCTGTTGCTTCCAAATGCATTAAATATGTTCCAGGAGGTACAAGTTCTCCTAAATGAGTTCGTCCATCCCAATATTCAGTTTTTACTTCATCTTCCTCAGAAAATTCCGGCACCCCATCTAATAAAGATGTAATAAATCTCCCCGAAACATCAAAAATCCTGATAACACATCTATGACCATTTGGAACGGCATAAGTATATTTTATCGTTTCTCCAATAGATGGAAGAAACGGATATGGTTTGACGGAAAAGGAAAGAGTCTCCGGGAAATATTCACAACTTCCATCGTCTATTAGTGCAGTTGAGTCATAATTACCGGCATTTTCATCAGTACAACCGAAATCTTCAACATTATATTGTGCTATTATTTCAATATCTACTTCATATTCAACAGTAATCTGCCATTCCGAATTAATATCTAATAATTCATCATCATCACAATATGCTCCAAGCTCACCCGTAATTTTTACTTCATAACTTCCAAAGGTTGATGCATCTGCTAAAACATATAAATCAGTTTGTGTGATGTCAAAACCATCTTGATATTGACTACTTTCAGGCCAAACAACAAAATCAATTTGTTTACCACTACTACCTCTAATTGAAAATGAATGAGGACCATTATATGGTGTAATATCAAAATAATCAACTACAATACCAGTTGTTGTTATTGACTCCTCATAAAGTGGACAACCTTCTGCACTGGAAACACTTAAATCATACTGTCCATCACATTCAAGTTGTTCTCCCAATTCATCAGCACAGTTGTAAACAATGTCATTTATTAAAATTAAATATTCACAACTTTCGTCATCTATGGTTGCTTCTGGGTTGAAATTAGATGCATCAGAATCTGTGCATCCATAAACAACTTCAAATTGTTGTACAATTTCCCAAGATTGTGTAAAATCTTCGCTCATTTCGTCGTGGCCTGTGATTCCATTACCGTTTTCTTGTGTTTCGCCAATTTCATCAAAACCTACTCTAACATACATAGAGTCAACAATATCTGAATTTGAGTAAGCACGAATTGGAAGCTGATTTTCTAAGGTAGTGTCGTTAAACGGATATCCATCATCTGTAGTTTTTGCCACACCGTAAGTTGTGTTTCCCCACAGAAAGTAATCCACATCTTTGACTAGATCACTTTCGCCATCCCAAAAGAATAAAATCAAACATCCTTCTGTATCCTTTAACTGTGATGCAACTCCAATTGTTGATTCTGATTCGCTAGCACTTAAAAAATTCTCTTGCAAACTCAGGTCGGGATAATATCCAAAATAACTATAATATTCTTCAGATGTAACAAGTGAAATCGATAAAGTTTCTCCAGATTCAATAGTCATTTCTGGAAATTTAGCAATGAAATCTAGACCAAATCCACCCCAAAAGTCCTCTCCTGATGGTAGATTGAAATAGTTACCTCCGTGAGTTGTAGCATCTGTAATGTAATAGTTTGTTAAACTAATATCAACTGCAGTTGGATTGTAAAATTCTATCATTTCTGCTTCATCTGGATAGGTTATTACTTTATTCAATATCAAATGATCTGCCTGCCCTGCAAAAACTAGAGCAGACAAAATCATCAAAATTAGAAGGTTATTAATTTTCATTAACTTTTATCTCCGTTAAGAATAACTAGTATTATTTGATTAGTGTAATTTTCTGTGTTATAGTTTTTTCGTTAGCATTTAATTTAACAAAATAAATACCACTTGTATAATTTGATGCATCCCAAACTGTGTTATAATTTCCTGGATTCATATTCCTATTAACAAGAGTTTCAACAAACTGACCTTGTAGGTTGTATATTGCAATGTTAACATCACTAATATCCATTAATTCATAACTGATAACTGTTGTAGGGTTAAATGGATTCGGGTACACAGAAGTAATTCTGAAATCGCTTACAATAAAATCATTATCAGTATTCAGATTATTAAAATCATCAATACTTCTAGGATAGATAGCATATTCACCATACGAGTAGTGTAAAATACCAGTAATGGAAGTATAAGTATCTCCAACTGCAGCATTGTCCCACTCTCCTTCAAAGAAATAGTCATCAATCTTAGCTTGGCCAGTTCCATCGTTCACATACCAACTATTAAATTCAGTATTGATATCTTCTACAGTTATATTTTGGATAGTTACTAACATTCCTTCATAAACTTCCGCATCTAATGAGCAAGTAAGTCCAATCTCACCAGTAGATAATAACTGTGTATCTATCGAGTTATTTGACGACAAGACTTCATAGGAAGCTATATTTTTTAACTCAGTAACTCCGTAGTATTCATCAACTTCTGCAGTCAATGTAACTTCATCTCCAACGCTTGGGTTTACAGTTGTATCGTATACATAAACCCCACTCCATTCGTCTTTATCAGGATCTTGAATAAAGAAATTTGGATAATCCCCTGGCTTAACTGCAGTTACAATTCCGCTTACTGTAACATCTTGACCCACAAATGATGAAGGATAACAATCGTCACCACTACCAACATCTTCAGAATATTGGATATCACTAATTTGTGTTAAGCCAACTACAGTTATGGTTACTTCATCAGAACTTTCATTCCAATCGTTATCCCAAACTGTTAACTCAAAAACTAAATCTCCAGATTCTTCAGGTGCTGTAAATGTAGTAATTTCTGATTCATCATCACTTAGAGTTACAGTAGTTCCACTTAGTTGAATCCATTCCCAAAATACAATACTACCATCATCAGTACTCGCTGAACCATCTAATGTTACAGTCGAGCTAGGTTCAACGGTTTGGTCAGAACCTGCATTGGCAACAGGTAATGTTGGGTCTGTATTATCCACAATATCACTTAGATATCCACAAACTAACTGAACAGCTCCATTATAAAATGTTATTACTCCAAAGACACTAAGTTCTTGACCTATCATCTCTTCATATTGTAACAAATCACCTGGGGGAACTGCAGAATTCCAAAACATTACATCGACTTCAGTACCATCGACAGTTAATGTCAATTGCAAGAAACCATAATCTGAATTCCAAAAATTGGTTAAAATACCTGTGGCATTACCCCAGGTACCATTTAAATTAGTTGTTTCAGTTCCCGTGACTACTAATGCTTCTGGTAAATCATAATTAGAATCAATCAATGTAATTGTTTGATATATAATTTCTACATCATCATTATAAACTTCAACCGTTCCCATGACTTCAATATAATCTCCTCTATTGTAAATATCAGCTATTGGAGTTCCATTGTAAATTTGGATTCCCCTTCCTGACTCATCTTGAACATAGAATTTTGTATGATCTGGGTAAAGTAATCCATCACCAATAGTTACCACTCCAGTGATACTTACTAACTCACCTTCGTAATTCGCAATATTTTCTTGGATATCATAAATCGGAATATTGTTTAAAATGTAATAAGAAATATTTACTACATCAGTGTTGGAGGCACCTTCATCATCAGTTACTGTTAATTCAAATACTAAATGTGTGGTTTCTGAAACTTCAGGAAATGTGAAAGTAGCAACTTCATCAGTTTGATAAGTTAAATCAACATCAGGTCCAGAAGATTGTTCCCATAGATAAGATTCAATGATACCATCTGAATCAACACTCTCGCTACCATCTAGTGTTACAACATCGCCAGGCTCGGCAGTTTGGTCAAGTCCAGCATTCGCTGAAGGTGGGAAATTGGCATCTGGATCTAAAACTTGATTGGTATTAATACCTCCTGGAGTAATTGGTACCTCTTCCCAAGGTGATCCATCCACACCAATTCTGCTAATGGACTGTGCATCTTCACCTTCGGATTGATAATCCTCACCACCATTTTCCATAGGATTTCCATCTGAATCAATCATATCTCCCTCATACGATACAGCGTCAACTATTATACCATTTATTAATAACTCAATCCCATCTGGCGCCCCATTTTGTATGCCTTCAAAATATTCAACATGAAAACCATATCCATCACTTTGATTTGAAAGTGTCAGATCTCCAATTTGAATTGTTTCATATACTGAATTATTATTGCCGTTGATTAATTGAACACTCACATTTGAATAAGCGTTGGCAGGTCCTGCAATTTCAAAAAATTCACCCGAATCGGCACCTGGTTGATCATAGTCAATTTCATTAATAAATAATTGAGCACTTACAGTACTCATTACAACTACAATTATCATTAACATTTTCTTCATAATATTTCTCCTTTTTGATTAAATTTATTTAGTATAAATCTTTCCGTAACGGACATCAAATTTAAGCGTATTTATATATCTAATTCATACTTTTTTTATCTCTTTGAAATTTCTTGTAATTATTTATTTTCGGATATAATTATTATAGTCTATTTCACTAACAACATCTTTTGTGTATTCACATAATCAGCAGCTGTCATTCTTACAAAATATAATCCACTTGGTAGATTCTCAGCATTCCAGATTACTGAGTGATAACCAGCGTTCTTTCTGCTATCTACTAATCGTTCAATCAATTGTCCATTTATATTATAGATATCTAATGCTACTTCACTATTAACAACTAACTGATAACCAATCACAGTTTTCGGATTAAACGGATTTGGATAGTTCTGTGATAATCCAAACTCTGTAGGAATTAGTTCTGTTGCACCTTTGAATAAAACAGGTTCAATATCGTTTCCAACAATGCTGTTAACAACAAATTCGATTGTTTCACTTAGTGATACTTCAACACCTGACTTATATACTTTGAAGATTAGCTCTTCACCTTCTTCACCATAAGCCATTAGATTTGCTGTGTAAGTATCTGTTAGCGGGAAATATGTAGCTTCTGTAACACCTCTACATTCATCACCAACAAATGCTGCTAACTGATCACCTTCGTTTAACTGTGTTGTTATTGTCATATTATGTTCAAATGAACGATAATCTACTGTCCAGTTAAGTTCTGACCTAACTTTAGTATTAGTATTAACCTTAGCCAACGCCGGAGTTCCATACACAAGTACTGAGTCTGAATTCATATTAATCATATATCCACTTCCTGGACTTAAAATCTCCATTCCATACCAGCCAAAGCCATCGTAATAAGTTGCAAATTCAGTTTGACTTTTTATCATACTGGCTGATTCTCCGATGCTGAACAAAGCACCATCTAAATTGTTTTCTGTTTGTGGTAAATACCCGATCCAATTCCAACCAGTTGATAAATTAATCGGAGTGTTTTCAAAATCTACTGGAACACCAGTAAATTCCAAAGTTCCAAGTAGAGACATATAAATCATATACAAACTAGTCACATCTATTTCATCGAGACCATACCAACCAAAACTATCATAATAAGTTGCAAATCCGGTTTGATTTTTTATGAGCGTAGCACCATCACCCAAAGTTTCTAGAACTACATCGAGACTCATATCATCACCAATTTGATTGACTGAAAACCAATTCCATCCCGAATATAATTGCAAAGAAATTCCATCGTCTGGCTGAGATACTTCCATTGTTAAAGTATTCAATACTTCAAAGTCTAAGGATATTCCTTGTTGCCCTGAAATATATACATTTTGTAAATCAAATTCTACAGATCCATAAGATATCGGATCGTTCAGATAAATTGTTGTTAAGAGAGCTGACTCAGTTGGAAGAATTTCATATCCATCCATTGAGAACCCCAAAACTGTACCAGTTTCATTATTATAAACACTTTCGTTTCCAAAGTTAGATTCTGCTAATCCTCCAGATCCTTGTACTACAGAAAAAATATTTGGATTATCAGTAAGCTCAAATTGGAACCCTCGCAGAATCTCTGGTGTAGCTAAATAAACATCTATGCTATATTGTGTACTTCCTTGTTGTAAAGATAATTGTACGATTTCTGGTAATTGAGAATCAACCTCGTGAAATCCGAGATTAGTCCAAGTTTCACTAGGATAGACTTCCCATTCACAAGTTTCTGAAGCAGACGATATTGACCAATTGTTTCCAGAATTTATACTTGGCATTCTAACTAAAGTCTGATCTTGAGTGCCTCCAATTCCACACACATCCCAAGAGCTACCGGGATCTGCGTTCCAGTCACCAATCCAATCTATTGCAACAAAATTAGCTTCAGTTCCTTGTACAAGAGCAAGTCCATCATTACCATTACTCAAATATAAAAATGTTTCATCGCATTCTGCTAATATTATAGGATCAGCACTTGGATGACACACAACATAAACATCTCCAGGTTCGATGGTTGCACCCAAACTAAATGTGTTCCAATATTCATACTCACCTGGAATAGTCGGGGCATTTCCAACACTTGGATATGCATATCCATCTAAACTGATTGTAGTATTTCCAGGATTGTAAATTTCCAAGTATTTGTTATTACTACTACCCTCGGCGTACTCTGAAAAAAACAGGTTTTGTGTAAAAACTGTTCCAATAGATAAAACTATCATAAAAATTCTAAATTTCTTCATTTTCTCCCTCTTTGTTTTTTTCAGAGTTATAAGACTCAAACAAAACCTTGCGAAGGTTTGACCCTTCGCAAGGTTAATAAAACATCTATTTTATTTCA